>JBCCQU010000332.1:0-3267 GCA_039208875.1 Planctomycetota bacterium | reverse complement strand
TTGGAAAGCTACCTGAGAAGATCAAGTCCCCTAAACCGTCGGCGTTAAAATCCTTAATATCGAAGCGCTCGACACCATTTGACGGCGCCGACACTTCTCGAAATGTCCCCGGCCCAAAGCCCGCGAACTGCCCAACTGCTGCATACGAACACGCGGCGACAGTCGCAAAGCACAACGTGATCCGACTCCTCAAAGCAACATCAAACATCGACTACCCTCCGTGGGCGACAGCCTCCCGTGGGCGACAGCCTCGCTACTACAGCCGGCAGATATCACACTACAGCATAATAGTGCCGCATCGAACTTGAAACCACCCACGGGATTCAAAGTGCAAGCCGGCTAATCACATGTTTATATCGCCGACATGTGATGGGAGACTCGCAGTGATGTCAATCCCACGTATTCGTCGCCTTCGGCTGCGACGGATCGGCGATGCGACCACCCGCCAAGCCGGTGCCGTTTGTTCCGTTCTGGGCTGTACCGTTCTCGAGCGGCGCGTGATGGTCGGCTCGCCAGCTCTCCGGATACGACTCGTCGTCGATCTCGACCGCAGCCTTCGTCGGATACATCGGCCGGAACGTATCGCACATCACCGCGAGCTCGTCGGTGTACGTCTTGCCGAGGCTCTTCTCGACCGTGCCCGGGTGCGGCCCGTGCGGGATGCCCTGCGGATGCACGCTGATCGAGCCCGACTCGATGCCACGCCGCGCCTTGTAGTTGCCCTCGACGTAATACAGAATCTCGTCCGAGTCGATGTTCGAGTGGTTGTAGGGCACCGGGATCGCCTCGGGATGGAAATCCAGCATCCGCGGGCAGAACGAACAGATCACGAAGTTGTGACCCTCGAACGTCTGATGAATCGGCGGCGGCATGTGCAGCTTGCCAACGATCGGCGCGAAGTCATCAATGTTGAAGCAGTACGGGTAGTAACAGCCGTCCCACCCCACCACGTCCAGCGGGTGATACGGATACACGTAGCGATGCACGCTGTCGCGGGCCTTGATCCGCACCTCGAAGTCGCCGAGTTCGTCAAACGTCAGCGGCAGCTCCGGCACACGCAAATCCCGCTCGCAATACGGCGCATGCTCGAGGAACTGAGCTGTCTTCTTCGACATGTACCGCGGCGGCGGCAGGATATGACTCGCGTTCACTGTCTCGAAGCCGACGACCTTGCCGAACGGCATCTGGGCCTTCGTATGTCCACCAAAGGCTTCGTCATCGCTGCCGTCGTCCGGCCGCGCATCGAAGATCATTTCGTAAATCGTGCCCTTCGGAATGACGATGTAGTCCTTCGGCCCAAACGCGAGCGTGCCGAACATGCTGTGCACGCGACCCGAGCCATAGTGAACAAACAAGCACTCATCGCCCTGCGCGTTCTTGAAGTGATACTTCATCGCCTCTGCTGGATTGCAGATGCTCATCTCGACGTCGGCGTTGCCATACAGCACCACCCGACCTGTCACAGGATCCCCCTTCGGCTTCATGCCGGCCGTCTTGGCATGACGCATCCGCATCACATCCATCTCGACGTACTCCGGCTTCGTCGAGTACATCGCCTCCCAGCCCGTCACCTGCGTCGGCGGATGGATGTGGTACAGCGTGCTCGTCGGGCCGACGAATCCCTCCGTCCCGAACAGCTCCTCCGAATACAGCGCTCCGTCCGGACGACGGAACTGCACGTGACGCTTGCGGGGCATGTTTCCGAGCTTGAAGTAGTACGGCATGCCGAATCCTATCGCACGCCCGGCAGACTTGGCAGCAGCGCCATCTCGCTCAACGAATTGAGCCACCCCCGCTGCGAGCACAACAACAGCGGCCCCCGTACAGAGAGCCGCCGCTGCCCACTCACGATCTCTCTCCCAGCATTCCGCGATCAGCGCCGCCGGCGAGCGGCGAGCAGGCCGCCCATCGCCAGCACACCGGCCGAAGCGGGCGTCGGGACCGGCGTCAGGCCGAACCCGCCGACAAACACACCGGCCAGCGGCGAGTCGGTGTTCTGCACAAACGCGACACCCCAGATGTTCTCGCCGAGTGCCGCCGCTGTGTACTCGATCTCGTTGATCGTGCTTCCCTTCAGATTCTCGTTCTGCAATTCGACCCGCGAACCCGCAATGAAGTTGCCGTTGATATCGAGCGCCCACGCCACGGCGGCTGCCTCGACAAACGCCGGCGTGCTCCCGCCAAATGGGAAGATGCCATTAGGCCCGGCGGTATCGCCCTCCGATGTCCCACGCGCAGCAATCGAAACACTCGCCGCAGCAACATCGAACGTGATGTCCGATCGGCCCGCACCCGCAAACGCGAGCGAGTTCGGATTGATGAGGTAATAAGGCCCGTTCTGAATAAACGCCACGCGGAAGTCGCCGCCGAAAGTCGCAACATCACCGATCGCGTTCTGCGCTGCGGTCGGTGCATACACGCTGCCAGCAACACCGTTGCTCCCCGTGTCGTTGAAACGCGTCGAAAACGCCTCGGACTGAATGTCAGCCTCGAAGTCGATCTGACCCGACGCCACCGAACCGACCAGCGCGATGATTCCAGCAAAGCTCGTAATGCGCACAGCACAACCTCCTAACCTGGCAGACAGGCCACGTCCTCGACCGATCTGGATGGATTCGCCGGGCCCGGTCTCCATCGACTCGGCCGTCCCGACGCCGATGAGGTCCGGCCGCCGCACCCCGCGTTGCAGGCTCACGAAAGTCTTTGTGAAATTGCCGAAACGACCCATCGCCCGCCGGCGATACGCACGCGGAGCCGCTGCCATTTCATGAGTCTTCTCTCAGCACCATCCGAGACCGAGCCAGACCGCTCTTCGAAGCAACGAGGCGAGATATGGCTCACGCGCGATGAGTTTTCTTCGCTCTTCCACGACCATTTCCGGACGCTTTGCTTTGTCGCCATGGGCACACTTGGCTCGCGCGACGGAGCCGAGGACGTCGTTCAAGATGCCGCGATACTCGCATGGTCGCGGGTCGCCCGCTTCACGCGAGGCACCGACTTCCGCGCATGGATGGCGACATTCGTGCGTCACACCGCCATGAATCATCGGCGGAGCAAAGCCCGCCGACGAAAGCACGAGCGCGCTTCCGCACCGCACGACTTCGACATGCAAACACCTACCGCAAGCCACGAAGAAGCCACCACCGGCTTGGCCCTCGCAGCCGCAGAACGCATCGACGTCCCGGGCATCGATGCGAAGTACCAACACGCCTTGGCATCTCTGAGCCAGGTCCAACGCTCATGCTTCCTGTTGCGAGCCATCGCGGG
>JBCCQU010000331.1:0-3269 GCA_039208875.1 Planctomycetota bacterium | reverse complement strand
GCGGTCGAGTCGATCGAGGTCGATCGGGCGGGTGTGCGGGGCGTGGCTGTCAAACGATCTGGCGGTGATGTCGAGCTCATCGAATCGCGGGCCGTCGTGGTCACGACCGGCACGTTCATGCGCGGCCTCATGCACACCGGGGAGTCGAAGACGCCGGGTGGCCGCGACGGCGAGGCACCAAGCACCGGGATCGCCGCGTCGCTGCGCACGCTCGGCTTCGAGCTCGGCCGGCTCAAGACCGGCACGCCGCCACGCGTGCACCGTGAGTCGCTCGATTGGGCAGCCCTCGACGTGCAAGAGGGTGACGCGCGCCCATCGCCATTCAGCGAGCTGACCGAGCGATCGGCGTTCCCTGTGATCGAGCAGGTCGCCTGCAGGCAGACGCGCACGACCGAGGCGATCCACGGGCTGATCCGCGAGAACCTGCACCGCGCGCCGATGTTCAGCGGGCAGATCGAGTCGCAAGGCCCGAGGTACTGCCCGAGCATCGAGGACAAGGTCGTTCGCTTCGCCGACCGCGAGAGCCACGGCGTGTTCCTCGAGCCCGAGAGCCATCGCGACGACATCGTCTATTGCAACGGCATCGCGACGAGCCTGCCGACCGATGTGCAGGAGGCGATCGTTCGCGGGATGCCCGGCTGCGAGCATGCGCGGATCGCGAAGTTCGGCTACGCGGTCGAGTACGACATGGTGCGGCCGCATCAGATCCTCGCGACGTGCATGACCAAGTCGGTCGAGGGGCTGTTCTTCGCGGGCCAGATCAATGGCACAAGCGGTTACGAGGAAGCTGCGGCCCAGGGCACTGTGGCGGGGATCAATGCAGCGAGGCATGTAGGCGGTCTCGGCGAGTTCGTGCTCGGACGGCACGAGGCGTACATCGGCGTGCTGATGGACGATCTGGTCACGAAGACGCCGACCGAGCCGTACCGCATGTTCACGAGCCGGGCCGAGCACCGCTTGCTGCTTCGCGCTGACAATGCGGCGGACCGCCTGACACCCATTGCGATCGAGACGGGTTTGCTGTCCAGCACGGAGCAAGGCGCTCGGCGTGAAAGGCTGTTCGAGCAGCGACGGGCATCTCTCGAGGCGATCGGCGGCGCGATCGACGCGACACGCATCGCAGGCCGGCCGCTTGCAGAGGTCGTGCTCACGCAGGGATTCGATGCCGACCGCTTGCGTGAGTGTCTGCCTGACATCGAAGCCGACGAACGCGTCTGGCTCACGGCGTTTGCGGATCGTTCCTACGAGCCATACCTGCGTCGCCAGCGGGCCGAGATCCGGCGTCAGGCGAAGATGGAATCGAGGCGACTACCGATCGGCCTCGGCGAACTCGATCTGTCCGCGATGCGTGCCGAAGCGCAGGACGCGTTGCGGCGGTTCACGCCCGCCACGTTTGGGCAAGCCGGGCGGCTTGAGGGGATCACGCCGGCGGATCTGACGCTGCTCGCCGTGCTGCTCGATCGTCGGCGTTCGACGCACTCTGTGTGAGTCGGGTTCTTCACGACAGCGCTCCTCTCGACCCATGCTTGCCATGTTTCCTAGCTTGACACCGCCCGCGGTCCGTTCACATTTTCGGTCTGTACAGAAGTCGGTTTTTCAACAAAACCTCGGCCTTCGCGCTGTTCCCCCGCTCCGCTCTGGTGAATACTGGGAGAGCCCCCGGGGAGTGGGGCGTTCGTACAACCGGTCCCCACTCAAACGGGGCCTGCCTGGGGAGGTAAGAGAGATGATTCGTACTGCCATGATGATGGCCGTGGCCGGTTTGGCAACGGTCGCGACCGCTGGCCCCGTGTACACGTTCTCGGGAACGCCGAGCAACGGCCTGCTCACCGCGCACGGCGGCGTGAACAACAACGCCGGCACCATTCTCGAGGTGACCTCGACGTGGAACGCCGGCAGCGAGCGCCTGAGCTTCAACCTCGTCACCGACGGTGGCACCGATGGTTTCTGGCTCGCGCTCAGCCCCGGCGATAACCCAAAGGGTCACGCTGGTGAGCTCGCATTGATCTACTTCGATCGCGGCCAGGACCGTGGCGGCGTGCCCAGCATGGCGGTCTACGCCTACAACGGCGTCAACGGCTCGAACAGCTGGAACAACCCGGGAGACTTCATCGTCAGCACCGAGGATGGCAGCGGCTGGGACGCCAACCTGAGCCAAGGCAACACCGTCGATGGCGATCGCTTCATGAGCTTCGATATCGACGCGAGCGTCATCCAGAACCACACCCCCGCGTTCCCCGGCAGCAGCCCGTGGACCGGCGTCGAGTTCGGCGAGCGGGCCGGCATCTGGATGCACACTGTTGAGAATCCGATCAACGGCGGCGTCGACTACGACACCGACGGTCAGCTCACCCAGTTCAGCTACGGCCGTCAGGGCTGGTGGGACGGCGCCGGCATCGGCACGCAGGTCGTGATCCCGCTCCCGACCACCGCGGCTCTCGGCCTCGCGGGCGTTGGCCTCGTCGGCATCCGTCGCCGTCGCTAAGAGCCGACGTCGCACGCCGATACAACCCACGCGCAATCTTCGACGCCCGGTGCTTGCCACCGGGCGTCGTTCTTTTGACAGCGGCGCATTGGCAACGGGATACTCTCTGCCATGACACTCGCAGCGGGCGCGGCACAGGGCGGGGTGGTGGTCGATCTGCTGCTGATACTCGTCGCAGCGGGTGTTGCGGCGACGCTGTTCGGCCGGCTCAAGCTCGCGGCGATTCCCGGCTACCTCATCGCGGGATTGCTCATCAGCATCTTCAAAGAGCCGTCGGCTGACATCGGGTTTGTGAGCCAGCTTGCGGTCATCCTGCTGATGTTCTCGATCGGGCTGCACCTCGACGTCTCGTCGCTGCGATCCGGTGCTGTGGCGATGGTGGTCGCGGGTGCAGGCAGCACAGCCTTGTCATCGGCCCTGCTGGCTGGGGTCGGCATGGTCTTCGGGCTCTCGCTCTATGCAGCGCTCGCGGTCGGCATGGCGATGAGCTTGTCCAGCACAGCCGTGGTGCTGCGCATCATCCAGCAGAAGCGGTTGCTGCAGCGTGTGCCGGGAAGGCTGTGCTTCGGGGTGCTCATCGTTCAGGACTTGGCCGTCGTCGTGATGCTGGCGTTGATCCCGATGCTCGCCACGCTTGCGGCGCCGACGCCTGCGGATGGCTCGGCCGATCCGTCGTCGTGGTCCGCCATGCTGCTCGGTGGGCTCGTTCGTGGTGGTGGGCTGGTCGTCTTCATGGTCGTCGCGATCAAGTTCCTGCCGACGGTGCTGTCTCATGCTGCACGGG
>JBCCQU010000330.1:0-3287 GCA_039208875.1 Planctomycetota bacterium | reverse complement strand
CCGTCGGTAGGGCCGTCGACGCGACGACGGCGCCTGCGACCGCCGCTTGCCCGCCTCCCAGCAGATAAACCAGACCGAGCAGCCCCGCGCGCGCGGCATCCGAGATGGCCGGGACGATGATGCCGATCGCAATACGATGGTTGGCCTGCATCCAGCTCGCCAGGATGCGTGTGAGGGCGAAGGGCACCGTGGCCGCGGCCAGTGCCGCGAGCCAGAACGCAGACCCAAGGGGCGCGCCCGCACCCTCGATCTGCGGCGCGAAGACCCAGAGCAGGACCGCCACGATGCCGGCGAATCCGGCGCTCGCCCCAGAAACCCGCAGAGCCAGCCCGGTGCCCTTGAGTACACCGGGCGCCGGGGCCGCGGAGGCGATCCGGTAGAGAAGCGCGCGGTCGAGTCCGAGAACCGACAGCAGCCCCAGAAGCAGCACCACGCTCATCGCGGCCGAGATGCCGGCTTCACCCTCAGGCCTGCCGGGCAGCGAACGACCGACGCTATCGAGCACCGAGACAGGATTCAGGACTGCGTCCATCTCCGGCATGATGTTGCCGGTCTGCCGTTCGTTATCGGGGATCGTTCGCGGGCCGAAGTCCGCGGCATCGACCGAGCCCGGCAGCGGCGGGCCGTACACGGGTTGGCCGAGCGCGATACCCGGCATCGCAACGAGTGCAAACAAGATGGCGATTCGCAGCAGCGTCATGCGCCGCGGCCCGTGAGTTGGCCACGCTCGCGGAGGGCTGCGAGCAGTTCCGGGCCCGACCGAGCGCTGCCATTGCTACCTGCCGTGCTCCCGAAGCGAGAGTTCAGCTCGACGCGGTCGCCCTCGTCGGTGGCGTACACCGAAGCTGGTTGTTGTGCTTGCTGCCGCGGCGGCTCGATGTGCCGATCAATCGCGTCGCGGAACGACGCATCGAGCGAAGCCGCCTCAGCGTTTCGCGTCTTGAGCAACAGCGACGCGACTTCTTCAGGCCGATCGACCTCGGTCAGTGTCGTGAGCCCGGCGTTCGAGCCGTTGAGCGTTTGCGCGACGAGTAACACGCGCTGATCAAGCTTCAGCAGCATCAGCGTTTGGTGACGCGACAGCGGATAGCGTGCCAGCACTTCGAGCACGCCGGACGGCGCACCCACGCCGGCGCCCAGCATGCCCCATCGCCGACCGAGCCGCTTGGCCACAGCCCCTAGTCCAATCGCGAACACCACCACGCCGCCGAGCGATAGACCCCATCGCGTCCAGTCGGTCTCGAATGCCGGCGCAGCCTCGGCTTCAGGCACACTGCCGAGCGTCAGGCTTTCACGCGGCGAGCTAAATGCCGGGAGTGATTCGGCGACCTCGCCCAGCGGCGCCGATTCTGAACTCGTTGTCACATTTGGTTCGGTACCAGAAGCCGGCGGCTCAGGGCCGATCGCCTCGGACTGTGCGCACGCTGTCCACGCAAGCAACGCCGCACCAATGCATACAGAGAGCTTTCGCATGTCGTGCCATCCTGGCTTGCGATTACCCGTCTCCGACGGGCCGTGTTTGCTCTGCGGGAATCAGCCCGCTGCCGATTGCTCGTCGTCGTCCACCGCTTCGAGAATTTCGTTGATGCGCACGCAGAAGTTCTCGCTGAGCACGAGCACCTCGCCGCGTGCGACCGCCCGGCCGTTCACGTAAATGTCGACGGGATCGCCCGCGAGTTTGTCGAGTTCGACGACGGCGCCCTCGTTCAGCCGGAGTACATCCTCTACGAGCATGGCGGTGCGGCCGAGTTCGATCTTGACGTCGAGTTCAACGTCGGCGAGCAGGTCGATGCCGTTGACAGCCTCGCCGTTCATCGCGGCTGCAAACTCTTCGAGCCGCAGCGTTTGTGCGCCTTCGTCGCTTGCCGGCTCGTCTTCGCCGAGTGCTGCGCCGGCGGTGTCATCCGTGATGAGTTGCCCCGGCTCAAGCCCCGCGAGCTTGGCCATGTTCGCCATCGGATCACCGACATCGCCGGCAGCCTCATCCTCGGGGCCGTCATCGCCGATCGGCACACCGGCAGCAGCACCGGCCGCCGTCGCGTCGTCCGCAGCGTCGGCTTGAGAAGCCTGCGCTTCATCGGCCTCGGGCTCGGTCGGCTCCGGCGCTTCGTCAGCGGGCTTGGTTGATTCGTCGTCGGCCATTTGGGCTCCATCCCGGGTGCACGCAGCATCCTGCTGCAAGCGAGGTATCGGACCGTGCGCACAGATCGCGCCAGTCTTTGGTCAGACATTGCCGGTTCGCGCGGTTTGTGCGCTCAGGCCGAGCCGCGGCTCTGCAAGCCCTTGAACGTGGGCAACAGAACCCGATCGATACGCGGCTCGCCATCCGGATGGTCGCCGAAGATGTCGTGCAGGAACGCGGTCAGCTGCCGCTTGATCGTCGCCTGTCCGGGTTCCTTCAGATGCAGGTGCTGAGCCCGTGCGAAGATCTCGCGGATGCCCTCGGTCACCTCGCCCTCGCGATTGGCCAGCTCGGTCTCGACAAACTCGCGGTTCTTCTCGCGCACCCGCAGCCGAATGTCGGCCTCCCAGATCCAGACCTTGCCCGTCTGCAGATTCTGGAAGCGGTCAGACACCAGCTCGAGCTCGACGAACGACTCGGCCGACGCGAGCTCCTCGCCCTCGATCACCGCGGCATCGGCTGCGCTCGCCCCGCCACGCATCACCGTCATCAGCGCGACCACCGCGATGCCCTCGACCAGCATCACGCCAAGCACGACGATCAGCGTCATCATCGACGGCCCGCTCTTCTTCTTCGGTGCTTCGCTGTTGTTGTCTTGCTCGTCGGCCATCAACGCCTCCTTCCGAAATCTGCCCCTGCCCACTCACCGCGTCCGGCCCGTTCCGTCCGGATCGGGATGCATCTGATCGATCGTGATTTCGGACAGCAGCAACTCGACCCGGCGATTGCGATCGACCGACTCGGCGAAACTCGTCGGAATCACCCGCGGCTCGGTATCTCCCGCTGCATGCAGCACGATCGCTAGTGGATTTGCCCCCTGACTCACCAGGAAATCCGACACCGCATTCGCGCGACGGAAGCTCATGTCCATGAGCGATCGACGACCGCTGCGATCACCCTCGCCATACGCGTGTCCTCGCACCATGACTTTGTTTCGCTTGCCCTTGATCTGCGGCAAGACCTGTTGCGTCAGCACGCGACGCATCTGCTGGCTCAGCTCCCAACTGCCTTCGTCAAACAACAGCTGCGTGCCGACCGTGATGACCTGCGCGTCGTTGAGCCTTGTCGCCTTGGAGTGGATGTCCTGGAGGTCTTGATCCGGACT
>JBCCQU010000329.1:0-3310 GCA_039208875.1 Planctomycetota bacterium | reverse complement strand
CGAACAAACCGACGTCGCCGGCAAAGCTGTCCTCGTCCGCGTCGACTTCAACGTCCCGCTCGACGGCGGCTCCATCACCGACGACCGCCGCATCAAGTCCGCACTCCCCACCATCAAGAGCATCATCGACCGCGGCGGCAAGGCTGTGCTCATGTCGCACCTCGGCAGGCCCGAAGGCACCGGCCACGAAGATCAACTCAGCCTCCGCCCTGCGGCCGCCCGCCTTAGCGAACTGCTCAGCAAGCCCGTCGCCTTCCCATCGACCGACTGCGTCGACGACGCGACGGCTTCCGCTGTCGCCAGCATGAGCGACGGCGACGTGCTGCTGCTCGAGAACCTCCGCTTCCACAAGGCCGAGAAGAAGGGCGACGCCGACTTCGCAGCCAAGCTCGCCGCCTACGCCGACATCTACTGCAACGATGCCTTCGGCACATGCCACCGCACCGACGCGTCGATGTTCGCCGTGCCGCAGGCCATGGCCGGCAAGCCGCGCGTCGTCGGCTTCCTCGTCGAGAAAGAAATCGCGTTCCTCAAGGACGCGCTCGATAACCCGGCCAAGCCGTTCACCGTTGTGCTCGGCGGCGCAAAGGTCTCCGACAAGCTCCCCGCCATCACCAACCTGCTGCCCAAGGCCGACTCCATCATCGTGGGCGGCGCGATGGCCTACACCTTCCTCAAGGCACTCGGCACGCCCGTCGGCACCAGCCGCGTCGAAGACGACCGCCTCGACGACGCCAAGAAGATCATCGATGAGGCCGCCCGTCTCGATTGCGATCTGCACCTGCCGCAAGATCATGTGTGCTCGACGGAGTTCGCGCAGAACGCCGGCGACATCGAGGTCTTCGACGACATCAAGCCCGGCTTCATGGGTCTCGACATCGGCCCCAAGACACAAGCCAAGTACGCCGGCATCATCGGCAAATCCAAGCTCATCGTGTGGAACGGTCCCATGGGCGTCTTCGAGTGGCGGCCGTTCGTCATGGGCACCAAGAGCGTCGGCAAGGCCATCGCCGAAGCGACCAGCAACGGCGCGACCACCATCGTCGGCGGCGGCGACTCCGCAGCCGCGGCCGAGAAGTTCGACATCGCGAGCCAGATGTCGCACGTCTCCACCGGCGGCGGCGCCAGCCTCGCCATGCTCGAAGGCAAGAAGTTCGAAGCCGTTGAACTCCTCGACGACGCCTAAAGCCATCAGCGGCAACTCGCAGCGGTAATCACCGCACGAGCAAATCCACAGCAAACGACGCGATCGCCATCGCGATAATCAGAGCGACCAGCACGCGCACGGTCCATTTCACGACGCTCGCCGGCCCAAGCCACTTCGGGCGCTTTGGCCTGCGCAGGCCGAGCGTCTCGCCGCACTCCGGGCAGGTGATGCCGCCGTCGCGCAGCACCGCTCCAGCCAGCGAATATCCGCACGCTGCGCATACCGACGACCGCAGCTTGAGTTCTTGGCCATCGCTCGTCTGAGCCCGCTCGACCATCGCTCTACAGTACCGGTCCATGCAGGCGCCGCGAAGCACAACCCTCAGGCACCTTGCCGTCCTCGTCGGCATCAGCGTCGTCGCGTCGTACCTCGGCCTCACGACCCACGGCCTCACCAACTGGCAAGAAGCCATGCGCGCGCTCGTCGCCCGCGAGATGCACGCCACACAGGAGTGGTTTCTGCCGACGGTGCACAACACGCCGTACCTCGCCAAGCCGCCGATGATCTATTGGGCCCAGCTCGGCCTCGCCAAGCTCACCGGCACCGAGCCCGCGATCTGGCAACTCCGCCTCACCGTTGCCCTGGCCGGCACCGCCTCGGTGATTCTCGCCTATCTCGCCGCGCGATCGCTCGCCTCAACGCCCCGTGGCACGGGCGTCCCGCCCGTGGATGCGCCAACCCGCGACCGTGAAGAAGCGGACAACAACCACGCCGCCCGCGTCGCCTTCTGGTCCGCCGCCTCGCTCGCCACCGGCGTCCTCTTCGTCCGCTCCACGCGCATCGGCGAGCTCGACATGCTCATGGTGCCGTTCGTCATCGGCGCCGTCTGGGCACTGGCCGAGGCATGGCGATCCGGCGCGCGCACCGGCAAGACACATCTCCGCGCCATCGCCGCAGCCACCGCCTGCACCGCGTGCGCTTCGCTCACCAAGGGCCCGCCGGCCCTCCTCGCCATCGCCGCCGGCAGCTACGGCGCCATGCTGCTCAGCGCCGCGTTCAGCCGAGACGCAACACAATCGGCAACTCACAGGCCCGCCGCACTCGCCATCACATCTGCTGTGATCTCCGTTGCACTCATCGCACCGCTCATTTGGCTGCGCGCAAGCGACGTCGCCGATCTCAGCACCGGCGTCGGCCTCGGTCTCTTCTGTGCGCTCGCGGTGGGCATCGCCATCGCGGTCGCCCGCTTCATCACGCGGCCGACTCGCGCGCGCACGCTGCTGTCCGCGTTCATGCGCACGCATCCCGTCCTCATCATCATCGCAGGCCTCGCGCCGCTGTGGCTCTGGAAGCAGGCTGTCAACGCCCGCCTCGATGCCCGCTCCGACATCGCCGCCCCCGAGGACTTCATCGCCACCGCAGCCGGCAACGAAGCCGCCGACAACCTCCGTGTGCTGGTGCTGTCCTCACCGCTCGACAATCTCGAAGCCGCGTCGTTCGGCGTCGGGCTCGGCTCGGTCGCAGCCGTTGTCGCGATCGTCTGGCTTATCCAAGACAAACCGCGTCTCGGCACGCTCGGCTTCGTCGCGATCGCGTGGGCTGTGCTCGGCGTCGCGCTCTTCAGTGCACTCGGCAAGGGCGTCGGCCGATATCTCACCCCCGTGTGGCCGGGCATCGCGCTGCTCGGCGGCATGTGGCTGGCTGCCGGCCTGCGCGACCTCCCCTGGCGTCGCACGCTCGCAATCGCCTGCTCGGTCGCCGTCGCTGTGCTCGCGGTCGCACAGGGCGCTTGGTACGGCCTCGGCCGCGAGCTTCGTAGCCCCGATCGCTCGCCCGGTGCGCTCGTGCGCGATCTCGCGCAGCACACCGAGCCCGGCTTCGATCACCTCATCGCAATCGACATGTGGCACCCCGCGATCGACCACGCCGCCGGCCAACTCGTCGAGCCCTACTTCCTGCAAGGCCCCGAGACCGGCTTCAGCTTCGGCCGACCCGAACCGGCGTCGGCGCTGGTCAGCCGCATCCAAGCATCCGGACCGGTTATCGCCCTCATCCGAGCCGATCGCCATCCGCTGCTGCCCGAGCAAACGCCGAGGCCGATCGACGCACTCCGGGAAGCCATTCCCAATGTCGTCGCAACGCCGATCGACTCGCTCCCGCCGT
>JBCCQU010000328.1:0-3310 GCA_039208875.1 Planctomycetota bacterium | reverse complement strand
GTAAACAGAACGGGCTGTGCGGTCGCTGAGCAAAAGCAGGCACCGCAGGCCACGATCGTTACGTGTCTACTGAACAATTTCATAACATCGCTCCTCGGGGGTCGGCCTCGGCTTCCCTTTCCAGCAAGCGAAACAGCCGCCCCACATGAAGAACACGAGGACTGCGGACGCCGTCCGCCAGCAAATGTCAGATTTCGTCAGATTCGGGCATGTTGCTCGCTGCGGTGGTGCAGACCGGCCGTAACAGTGGAAGCACCCGGCCCGCCACCAGCTTCAGCGATCAAGGCCTCGCTCGATCACCGCTGCGATCAGGCACTGCCGGGCCACGGTCCGCTCGCGCTCTGAAAGCGAGATGTCCGCCTTCAGCTCTTTGGAGACTTCGCCGGGGGTCTTCCCGGCGTCGATCGCTTGCATAATTTGAGGCTCGATATCAGCAACAACCTCGCGGTACGTTCGACGCGCCTCGATCAGTTCGGCAGTGGTGGCTGTGCCCCAACGCCGAACCGTGTAGTCCGCAGCACCCGTGAAGATCGTCTCGCCGTCGTGCGTGATCGCGATACCGTCCACCCGATCAACATGCCCGCGCAGCTTCGCGATCGGCGTCCACACATTCGGATCCCAGATTCTGACGACGCCGTCCGCACCCGTGCTTACAAAGCGGGCGTAGCCCGGCATCGCGGTGACCTGATTCACTCGGAACGTATGGCCTGAGAACTCACGCTCTGTCTGGCCGGTCTCGACATCAACGAGCCGAAGAGAGACTCCGCCGTCACTCAGCAACAGCGATCGGCCTCCGTCCACGAGCGCACCCCGCCATGTAGCTGGCAACCGATTGACGTCGGGTACTGCTGCGCCGATCTGCCAACTGCCGTCTTCCTGCTGCTCGAGTCTCGCGATACCTTCCTTGGTGGCAGCCATCATCACCTGCGCGAAAGGATCAACGACGAGTCTGTCGAAGCTCGGCGATGCCGATACCTGTTCCAGCGTGTCGAGACAGAACGACCCGCCACCGTCACCCGAAACGAACAGCGTGCCGCCCTCCGGCGAGAAACGGATGCGTTCGCCGACGCCCTGCGGCAGCGTTCGAGCCACAAGCACTTCGCCGGTTTGCAAGCTTCGCATCTCCAGGAACTGCATGCCCCTGTCAAGGACCCTGTACATCAGCAGAGCGCGTGATTGATCCGGTGATATCGCGATGCTGTGCGGCCGCATCCGGGGCTGCGGAGTGTCGATCCGCGCGATTGGCACGCCCGCAACCGAATCCCACAGTATGAACGACCTTCCCGAGCCGCTGATCAACAGGCCACTCTTCGTCACAGCGAGGGCTAGCACCCGCGTTTCGTGCGCTCGCAGCACGGTGTAGTCCTCAACTGCTGCGGGGCTCCACGCTCGGACGGCTTCAGTGTCGGCGCTGTAGATCGTGCCATCGTCAGTCCACAGCACTGCGAATACAGCCCCGCCATGCCCCCGCAGCTCGCCGAGCGAAGTGCCGGAGGCTGCCTCCCAAAGGCGGAGCACTCGATCCTGACCGGCCGAGACCAACGATCGTCCATCGGGGCTGAACGCAACGCAGAGCGGTCCGTCGTCGTGCGCATCCTCGATTTTCCAAACCAGTTGCCCATCCGACTCGAGATCGAACAGCGCAAGACGACGCTGCAGCGTGACGATTGCGAGATATCGCTCGCAGCGGCTGAACGCGTATCCCGCTACCGATTCCGGTTGCTCGCCGAGCGTCAGTCGTGTGGACCCATCGAGCGACACAACTTCGAGGACTTCGTCTTCGGTCAGTGCAAGCCATCGGCCTGAAGGACTAACAGCGTGACGATACCACCCGTGAGACCGCGCAAGGTCCTTCGACCGCTGCTCGACGAGCGCAGCAAAGTCCGCAGTCGACGGCAAGCGCATCGTGCCGGCTACCGGCAACACCGCGGCTGACGCGAGGCTGTCCGCTACACGTCCGAGTTCTTCGCCGCTTGCACGAACGCGACGGACATCACCACTCGGCTCGAAGTCGGCTACCAGCAACGTTTCATTGTCGAATGCGGCAACGATGCGTGCACGATCAGTAAGCCACGCCGGATACGAATCGAGTGACTCGTTTGCAAACGAGTACACAACGTCGCCATCTCGCCTCACGTGTTTGACGAACAGCGTGCCGCCCTGCATCCAAATATCGCCCCTTGGATGGGTTGGCGACGCGATGGGTTCTTCAAGATCCAAGCCGCTTGTGGACAGCTCCGCCCGCTGCACGCTTTGGTCGACCGATGCTGCGAAGTGGTCATACTCCCAGCCTCGCATCTCCGCTGGCGTTGTGGCGAGGAACTCTCTCGCACCAACAACGTCATCCTCACTGATGGCGGCCGCGGCTGCCGATATCCCCGCTCGATACGCCGCGTTGTCGGAGTCCCGCCTCGCTGCATTTGCATCGCGCTCTCGCTGTCCCGCGACCACAGCTAGCCAACTCGTCGCAATGACGCCGACGACAAGCACAAGCAGCGTCGCTGCGATCCCAGCCACAGCGGGCTTGTGTCGCCGAGCCAGCTTCTTGACCTGATACACGAGCGTTGCCGGACGAGCCGTGATGACCTCATCACGCAGGTACCGTCGAAGATCCTCAGCGAATTCCGAGGCGGACGCATACCGACGCTCGGGATCACTCGCGATCGCTTTGGCAACGATTGTCTCAAGATCACCGCGGAACTTGCGATCGATCGTGCCAAGCCGCGGCACGTCGGGCATGATTCCGGGGTCGGCAATCATCGCGATGCTGCCGGATTGCGCTGCGCGCGGGGTATGCCCCACAAGCAACTCGTACAGCATGATGCCGAGTGCGTACACATCGCTGCGTGTATCAAGCTGGGCTATATCACCAGCGCGTTGCTCAGGGCTCATGTACGCGGGCGTGCCGAGCACCTGCCCCGTTCGCGTCTGCCCGAGTCGTTGAGTCTGGTCGGCATCGACGAATCCGCCAACACCAAAGTCGAGCACCTTCGGCTGACCGACTCGGTCTTGCAACGCAGTGGTCCGTGTTGCAGAGGTCGCCGTCGCTGTTGAATCAACCACCAACACATTGCCCGGCTTCAGATCTCGATGCAGAATGCCACGCTGATGCGCATGATGCACGGCATCGCAGGTCTTCACGATCAGTTCGATCCGCCCGCGGCTATCCAGCCCCTTGGCTTCGGCGTACTCGTCGATGCGTTGGCCATCGAGGAGTTCCATCGCGATGTAAGGCGGCGAAAGCTCATCCGTCGCCTGCGGTCCTGCCTCATAGATGTGTGCGATGCCCGGATGCTGGAGCCTCGCAAGC
>JBCCQU010000327.1:0-3319 GCA_039208875.1 Planctomycetota bacterium | reverse complement strand
GAGTTGGGGAGATAGCTCTCAGGCCGATCCGGCTGCCGAGGACGCCGAGTCCGGAGCATCCAACGCCGAAGGAGATGCGTTGACGCCGGACCTGTTCGGCTTGGAGCTTCCCGACCCGCGGACCCCGATCGGCCTGATCGTGATCTTCCTCGCCGCCGCCGCGGGCGGGTTGATCCTGAACATGACGCCGTGTGTGCTGCCCGTCATCCCGATCAAGGTCATGACGATCAGCCAGCACGCCGGCACGCCGGGCCGAAGCCTGCTGCTCGGCCTCTGGATGGCCCTCGGCGTGGTCGCGTTCTGGGCTGCGATCGGCGTGCCCGTGGCTGCGTTGACCAGCGTGACCGATCCGTCGCGCATCTTCGGATTCTGGTGGGTCACGCTCGGCATCGGCGTGCTCATTGCCGTTATGGGCGTCGGCATCATGGGCGCGTTCAACATCACGCTGCCCGAGAAGGTCTACGCGGTCAATCCCAAGGCCGATACGCCCTGGGGCTCGTTCGTCTTCGGCATCATGACCGCCGTGCTGGGCTTGCCCTGCTTCGGCTTTGTCGCCGGCGGCCTGCTCGCTGGCTCTGCTACGCTGCCGCCGGTGGTCATCATGGCGATCTTTGTCGGCCTCGGCGTCGGCATGGCCTCGCCCTACCTCGTCCTGTCCGCCAAGCCCGGGCTCGTCAACAAGATCCCCCGCACGGGCCCGGCGAGCGAGCTCGTCAAGCAGGTCATGGGCCTGCTGCTGATCGCTGCGGCGGCATACTTCGCGGGCTCGGGGCTGATCTCCCTCGTGAACGAGAAGCCCTGGCTCGGCAAGCAGTTGCACTGGTGGGTCGTCGCGATCTTCGTCGCCTTGGCCGGTGGCTGGCTGATCTGGCAGACGCTCAAGATCACCAAGAAGCCGGTCGCGCGGGTCGTGTTCGTGCTGCTCGGGCTGCTGCTGGCGATCTCCGGGGCGGCGATCGCCGAGAGTTTCACGGCCAAGGCCCGCGAGATCTATCAGGAGCGCCAAGCGGCCCTCGAACTCGCCGCCGAGCAGGGCGCCGACGGCGGGCTCATCACAACGACATGGATCGACTGGACGCCGGCGCTGTTCGAACGAGCCCGGGCCGAGGGCTATACCGTCGTGCTCGACTTCACTGCTGAGTGGTGCATCAACTGCAAGGTGCTGAAGGCCCAGGTGCTCAACGTCGAACCGGTGAAGAGCGTGCTTGCCGGCGAGCGCGTGGTTGCGATGACCGTCGATCTGACCAGCAACTCCGCTCCCGGCTGGGGCAAGCTCGCCGAGATCGGCCGCACGGGCATCCCGACGCTGGCGATCTTCGGTCCGGGAACCGATGAGCCCTGGATCTCCGGCGCGTACACGCCGGGCCAGGTGGTGGGGGCGATCGAACGCGCCGGCGGCAGCTAAGCCCCAGGCCGCAGCGACCCGGCCCGGTATCCGTTGACCGATCGGCCGATCGCGTCTACATTTGCCCCTGCCCAGCGGATGCTGGGACGCCCGGGGGCGACGCTCCCGATCAGGCGGGTGTAGCTCAGTGGTAGAGCGTCACGTTGCCAACGTGAATGTCGTCGGTTCGAATCCGATCACCCGCTTTGCAGCATTGCACTGGAGCCGAGGTTCACTCGACTCGGCTTGCATGCTGTTCACCCGGCAGGCTCATTGAGTTGGCGACGAGTGTTGCAGCTTGATGCAACATTCCAAGCCGGCACCATGCAAAGCTAGCGACCTGTTGCTCTCCCACTCATCCTCGGGTCTACGCCACTCGATTCGTGGTCTTGCCGTCATCGCCTGATCCAACGACGCCCAGCTCCTTGGTGATCTCTCGGAGCTGTCCGACGCCCGACGCCATCGATGTGATGCCTGCCGCCGCCGTGCCGGCCTTCTCGCTCGATGTGTCGATAGCACGCGCGATGGTCGCCAGCAAGCTGCTGATCTGCGCCGTGGCCTGCGCCTGTTGACCCGCAGCAGCGACGATGTCGGTCATCTCATCGCGGGCCGTCTGCGTGGCGCTGACGACCTTCTCGATCTGGCTGCTGGCCACACCCGCGCGCTCCATGCCCGTCGTGATCGCGTCGGTCGATTCCTTGATCGAATTGGCAACGGCTGTGGTCTCCGTCCGGAACGCATCCATCCATTGGCGGATCTCGTCGGTGGCCACGGTGGTCCGGTCGGCCAGCTTGCGAACCTCGTCGGCGACAACGGCGAAGCCTCGGCCGTGCTCGCCGGCCCGGGCGGCCTCGATCGCAGCGTTCAACGCCAGCAGATTCGTTTGCTCGGCGATGTCGTCGATGACCTGGATGATCTCGCCGATCTTCGAGCCGCGGCTGCTGAGTTCGGCGACGCTGGCTGCGGTCTTGTTCACCGACGCGGTGATCTCGCCCAAGTCGGCGATCGTGCGCTCAAATCCCTCGCGGGCCGTCTGCGCTTCGGTTCCAGCGCTCTGAACGGTGCCAGATGCCTGCGTGGCCTTGTTCGTCACCTCGCCGACGGAGCACGATGACTCTTCTGCTGCAGCGGCGACCTGCTCAAGATCGGCGAGCTGCGACGTCAGCAGCGTCGCGACCTCTGAAGTCGAGCCGGTGATCTCGTTGGCCTCAGCATGAACCGTGCGAACAGCCGCATCGATCGCCGTGACGGCGTTCTCGAGCTTTTGGAACAGCTCGTTGGACGCCCGGCCAACCAGCGCGATCTCGTCCTTGCCGGTCACGTTGATGCGACGGGCGAGCCTTCCATCGCCACGGGCGACCTCATTCAGCTCGTTGGCAGCACGCTCGAGCGGGCGGATCAGCACGCGTCGGGCAGCAAAGAACGCAGCGACTCCAAACAGCCCAGCGACCGCGAGGGCAACGCCCTGGATCAACTGAAGGCGGCTCGTCTTGGCTTCTGAGATCGCTTGGAACGCACCGACGGCGCTGTTCATCGACTTGAGCAGTGCGATGTTGTTGTCGTTGAGTTCTTCTGCGGCAACTTGGAACGACTCGTCATCGGCAGGGTCCGCGATCACGGCTTGCAACGCCGGGTACACACGGCTCCAGATCTGCGAACCGGCCTCAAGGTGGGCCATCGCAGCCGAGTCGGTCGTGGCCGGCAGCACGACAGGGTCGCCGGTGGGGCCCTTGGTCTCGCCGCCAGACATCAGGGCGGTGAGCGAGCTGTCGAACAGACTCGCCGTGCCCGCAAGCGACGCGGCAAGGCTCTCTCGCTTCTTCTGATCCGCTGCGACCTTCAACTGCAGCAGTTCCTTGGTCATCTTCTGAGACAGCATGCGCTGCCGACCAGCGACGTTGATGATCAAACCGTCATCACTCTGGCCGACCAAGG
>JBCCQU010000326.1:0-3319 GCA_039208875.1 Planctomycetota bacterium | reverse complement strand
GCGTCACAGCGTGGCGATTGATCGAGGCGCGCGCACTCAAGCGAGCGGGCGATACTGAGCGTGCGCTCGCGGTACTGGATGGCGTGGAGCCGGCGGACGCCGGTTCGGCATCGGTTCTGCGGCTGGCGAGCGAGTGCCTGGGCTTGCTTGGCGAGCCGGCGGAGGCAGCGAGGCGATACACTGAGGTCGCGAGTGTGCGCACGGGCGAAGGCGTTGCGGCGCTGGCGCTCGAGGCTTCGACATGGCACGAGCGCGCAGGCGATGTCGCGGCTGCGATCGAGCTGGCCGACCGTGCGGTGCTGCTGGCAGCGCAGGCGGATGAGGCAGAGATCGGGGAGCGGGCAGCGAAGCGGGCCGAGCGGTTGCGAACTAGGTGAGCGATCGGCCGCCGTCGATGCGGAGGATTTGGCCGGTGGTGTAGGTTGCTTGCATGGCGAGCCAACGCACGGCCTCGGCGGCCTCTTCTGGTGTGCCCGCACGCTCGGCGGGCACTCGCCGGAGGTATCGCTGCTGGCTTTCGGTGTCGGACTCGTAGCCCTCGTCGGGCCATTGCACGACACCGGGGGCTACGCCGTTGACGCGGACGCGGGGCGCGAGTTCGCGGGCGAGCACGCGCACCATCTCGACAAGGGCGGCTTTGCTCATCGAGTAGCTGAGGAACTTGCGGCGCGGCAGGCCGAGCACGTGGATATCGGCCATGGCGATGATCGCACCGCCGCCAGGCAATGGCGACTCTGCGAGTCTGCCCGCGAGGCGCTGCGTGAGTAGCACGGGGGCGAGGGCGTTGACGGTGAAGTGCTCCGAGGCGTTTTGTTCGTTGACCTCATTGAGGGCTGTGGGTTTGTAGATGCTGGCGTTGTGCACAAGCACATCGAGGCGCGGCAAATCGGTCGCGAGCCGGCCGGCAACATCACTGACGTGATCGGGTTTGGAGAGGTCGAGCTTCTCGAGTTGCACGCCGACGCCGTTGCGCTCGAGCGCCGTTTGCAGTTCGATGGCTTCGGCTGAAGACGAGTTGTACGTGACGATGAGATCGCAGCCTGCGCGCGCCAGCGCGTGGCAGATGGCGGCGCCGACGCGTTTGGCGCCGCCCGTGACGAGCGCGACCGGCCGATCGGTGTCGCAGGGTTGGCTTCGGCCGACGAGTGTCGATGGGTCGGCTCGCGGGTTCATGGCGTTTCGTCCTCGGATGGGGTGGACGGCTCGGGCTCGATGCGCCGGCCGGCTTCTTGCCACGGGTCGAGCGGCGGCGGGCTGTCGGCAGCGCGCCCACGCTCGCGGGCGGCTGCGGCCTTGCGCTGGCGGCGGAGGATGCCCAGCACGGCGATCGTCGTCACCAGCACGATGATCGCGAGGATGCTGACAAGCATGGCCAGCGCGAGCATGCGGCCACGGGCATCGGGCGAGGCCGATCCGGACTGCGTTGCGGCGACGAGATGCATGAGTGCGTCGATGCCCACGCGTGCAGGATATCGACGCCGGGCGTCGGCTAGACTGGCATTGCCGGGCGTGTGCTCGGCACGCTGTTTTGCACGCCCCTTGGAGACCCCCATGCACTTCGACGCGCACCAGCCGGTGATCGACGATCTCGAGGCGCGGATCTTGACAATCCGCGACTCTCTTTAACTACGACGACAAGACTGCTCGGCTGACCGAGCTCGAATCGAAGATGGGAGCGACCGACTTCTGGGATGACCCGGACGCTGCAAAGGGCGTTGTCGCTGAGCTCAAGACAGTGAAGGCCCAGATCGAGCCGTTGACGAAAGTGTCGGCGGAATTCGAGGACGCCAAGCTCGCGTACGAGATGGCCAAGGAAGACGGCGACGACGAGCTGCTGACCGAAGCGGACGAATCGCTGCACAGCCTTGTGCAACGCATGGAGAAGGTCGAGCTGCAGAGCCTGCTTTCGGGCAAGCACGATCATCGAGATTGCTTCTTTACGATCTCGGCTGGCGACGGCGGCACCGAAGCCAACGACTGGGCTGAGATGCTCATGCGCATGTATCTCTACTACTTCGAGCGGATGGGCTGGAAGGTGGAGGAGCTGAGCAAGGGCTTCGGTACCGAGGTCGGCATTGATGATGTGACGCTGCATGTGAAAGGGCCGTTCGCGTTTGGGTATCTCAACTGCGAGCGCGGTACGCACCGGCTCGCGCGCGTGAGCCCGTTCAATGCTCAGGGCAAGCGGCAGACATCGTTTGCAACGGTGGATGTGACGCCGGAGTTTGAGGAGGCCGACACGGACATCCCGGAGAACGACCTCGAGGTGACGTTCTTTGCGCGGTCGAGCGGGCCGGGCGGGCAGAACGTGAACAAGGTGGCCTCGGCCTGCCGCGTGGTGCACAAGCCGACCGGCATCATGGTCGTCGCAAGCACGCACCGCGAGCAGCCACAGAACAAGCGGCAGGCGCTGACACTGCTGCAGGCCAAGCTCGAGCAGATCGAAGAAGAGAAGCGAGCGGCGGAGATCAAGGAAGCGGCCGGCGGCGATCTCAACCGCGGCTGGGGCACGCAGATCCGCAGTTACGTGCTGTATGACAACCGTGTGAAAGACCACCGCACCAACCACGAGCACACCAACCCCACCACCGTGCTCGCGGGTGATATCGAGGGCTTCATCGACGCGGAACTGAAGCGTCGGCGATCGGAGAAGGGGTAGCCGAGGCTTTCGACCTGTGGAAATTGCCGCTCGATCTCAACGATAAGGCGTAACACGCATGGGCATTCACACCGAGCAGACCAGCGGCGTGCGCATCGACGAGTCGGGCCGAATTGTCATGGTTACGGGCTCGGCGTGCCCGAACTGCTCGTATCTGCTTGAGGGGCTGGCGATCGAAGATGGATCTGTGCTGCGATGCCCCGAGTGCGACACGCGGCTGTATCTGGGACTGATGCTCGAGCGGACCACAGCGGAGAGCCGACGCGTGGGCGCCGGGATGGGCCGCGGGCCGATGAAGAGCACGGACGGCAAGCTGGTCATCGCGACGCTGCTGCTGCTCGGCGGATTCCTCGTCGTGCTTGTCCTTGCGATGTAGTCGTCGTGGCACAGCGATGCGTCGGAAACAACGTCAACAGACCGGTCAAGTTGAATTCGATCCCAAGGGCCGCGTTGTAGCTTTGCCCGGCGCAGCTTGCCCAGAGTGCGGCTACGACCTCGAAGGACTGAGCTTTGGTGCGGGTGGTCGAGCGAGCTGTCCGGAGTGTGGGTTGCAGTTCGGGCTCGGCATCGTGCCGGAACAGTCGCAAGCAGAACGAGGCATTGATCCGATGCGTTCGGTGGACATCATGCTGGTCGCGATTTTTCTGATGATCATCGTTG
>JBCCQU010000325.1:0-3320 GCA_039208875.1 Planctomycetota bacterium | reverse complement strand
GTCTGGAGACCGGTGCCACCGAAGGCAGGACCGGCTTGCCCGTACACTTGCCTTATGGAACCCTGGATGTTGGTTGTGCTTGCTGTGGCCACGCTCGGCGGGGGCGGGGCGTTTGGTTACGCGATCGCGATGTGGCGGCAGCGCGCGGTGGTCCAGCAGGCTGCGGACGCGGCCCGGGAGGCTGTGCAGCGCGAGGCCGATGCCGACATCGAGAAGATTCGCCGGGCTGCGGAAATCGAGCAGCGGAAGGTGGCTGAGCTTGCGGGCGAGGTGCGCGTGCTGCAGGAGCGGCTGAAGTCGGCCGACCGTGACTACCAGACGCAGCTCGATGCGGAGCGGCGGCGGATCGCGGAGAAAGAAGCGTTGCTCGGCGAGCGGCTGAGCGAATTGCAAGACCAGAGCAAGGCCACGTTTGAGGCGTTGGCTGCGCGCACGCTGAAGGACGCGAGCGAGCAGTTCATGAAGCGGGCCGAGCAGACATTTGGCGAGAAGGAGAAGCTCGCAAAGGCTGACATCGACAAGAGGCAGCAGGCGATCGATAGCTTGATCAAGCCGATCGGCGAGGTGCTTGGGCAGACGCGCGAAAAGCTGGAAGCGATCGAGAAGTCACGGGCTGAGAGCTTCGCAGCCTTGCATCAGCGGATGGACCTGGTGACGCAGGCCGGGCAGGGGCTCCGCGAGGAAACCAACAAGCTGACGCGTGCGCTCAGCAGGCCCGAGGTGCGCGGGCAGTACGGCGAGATACAGCTCAGGCGTGTGGCTGAGCTTGCGGGCATGACGAGCTACTGCGACTTCAGCGAGCAGGCGAGCGAGCGGAACGAGGACGGCGAGTTGCTGCGGCCGGACATGGTAGTGACGCTGCCGAACGACCGGGTCATCGCGGTCGATGCGAAGACGAACACATATGCGTACATCGAGGCGGTGAATGCTGAGGATGACGCGGAGCGGCAGCGGCATCTCGAGCGGTTCGCCAAGCACGTTGCGGAGCAGACGAAGAAGCTGGCGGACAAGAAGTATTGGAGCTTGTGGCGGGGGAGCCCTGAGTTTGTGGTGATGTTTGTGCCGGGCGATCACTTCATCGACGCTGCGCTGGCGCGGCGGCCGGACTTGATCGACGATGCTGCGCAGCGCGGCGTGATACTCGCGAGCCCGAGCACGCTGATTGGATTGCTGCGTGCGGTTGCGGTGGGGTGGCGCGAGCACAAGCTGGCTGAGGAAGCACAGGCGTTGTTCGAGCTTGGGCGTGAGTTGCACGATCGCGCAGCGGTGGCCTTCGAGCACGCCGCGGATCTTGGCAAGAGCCTGAAGCAGGCTTCGGAGCGGTACAACAAGCTGGTTGGCTCGCTTGACCGGCGGCTTGCACCGACGCTGCGGAAGTTTGAGGAGGTGGGGGCGAAGAGCTCGAAGGTGCTGGCCGAGCCAAAGCCGATCGACGGCCCGGAGCGATTGATCGAGGCGAAGGCGATGGAGGCTGACAACTAAGGGGCGGCTCAGAGATGGCGGAACAGGCAATCAAGAACGAGCGGGCTGAGCTTGTACGAATGTCGACGTGCATCTGGTGCGGCTACGACGCGTCGGGGCTGGACGGCCCGCAATGCCCGGAGTGCGGCAAGGCGATCGAGTATGAGTTGCCGGATCAAATGCTGCGGCGTGAGGTGTACGTCGCGTCGATGTCGCTGTACCGATACGTCATGGCGTTTCTGCCGGCCGGCTTTTTCCTCGCGGTCCCGTTGCTGCTTTGGGCGATCGACGAGTATTTCTACCTCGAGTCGTTGTTAGCTTTGGGGGTGTTCCTTGGTGGCATCTTCGGTGCAGCGATTGTGCTGGTGCCGTGCTTCTTGTCGCTGCGGTTGGCCAAGCTGTACCGCCCGGCGTTCCGGGTCGCACTGTCGCACGCTTTGCTGTGGCTGATGCTCGTGCCGATGTGCTACGCGATGACACCGGTGTTCGCGTTCTCGATCGGCTGGTTTCTCGACGCGTTCTCGATAGGACTCGGACGCGACCGAGGGAGCATCGCCTGGGGGCTGAGTATGGCGATCGCTGCAGCGGGTTCGCTCGCGGTATCGCCACTGGTCGTCAAGCGACGTTGGAAGCGCATCGCGCGTGTGGCCGGCATTTCGGACGCGATCGTGACTGCCGGAAGCGTGCGCACGATGACAGAAACGACGTTCAGAGTGGCGTTTTGGCTGACCGCTGTGCCGGCGATCTTGATCGGCGTGACGGCTGTGATATCGGCGCTGAGTGGATTGCTCGACGCGGTGTTGGCGCGGTAGGCGTCGGCTTACGCGGGCGTCGGCACGGTGCCGCCGGCATCGGTCTCGCCGTCGTCGGGTTGGCCGTCCGGCTGTGCCGTCGTGCCCGGAGCATTGCGTCGGCGTTCGTTCGCCAGTAGAGCACTTGTGCCGCTCTTGCGGAGTTGTTCGCCGCGCATGAGCTGATGCACTTCGTCGGCGGTCAGCGTCTCGTGCTGCAGCAACGCCTCGGAGACATCGATGACCTTCTGCCAGTTCTCATCGAGCATGCGCTCGGCGTCGCGGTAGGCCTCGTCGACGATGCGGCGGACTTCCTCGTCGATGATCTTGGCGGTGTCGTCGCTGAACGGCTTATCCGAGACGAAACGCTCGTTGTCGTCTTCGCCGTAGTGCACGAAGCCGAGGCGATCGGACATGCCCCATTGCTCTATCATGGCTCGTGCGAGCCGCGTGACCTGGCTGATGTCCATGGCGGCGCCGCTGGAGACATCCTGCGTCTGGCGTTCCTCAGCGATTCGCCCGCCGCAGGTCATGCGCATGGTGGCGAGGATCCACTTCTTGCTGTAGCCGTAGCGGTCCTTGTCCGGCATCGACATCGTCGCGCCGAGGGCTTGGCCGCGCGGGATGATTGTGACCTTGTGGAGCGGATCGGTGTCGGGCAGCAGTGCCTGCAGCACGGCGTGGCCGGCCTCGTGATAGGCGGTCGCGACGCGTTCCTTCTCCTCGATACGCCGGCTGCGGTTGGAGCGGCCGAAGCGCACCTTGTCGCGGGATTCTTCGAGATCTTCCTGCTCGATGAAGTCCTTGTTGGCAAGGGTCGCAGCGATGGCAGCCTCGTTGATGATCGCGGACAAATCGGCACCGGAGAACATCGGCGTGAGCTTGGCGAGGCGCTCGAGGTCGACATCCGGGCCGAGCCGGACCTTCTTGGCGTGAACCTTCAGGATCTCGAGCCGGCCTTCGACGTCGGGCAGCGGCACCTGGATCTGACGATCGAAGCGGCCAGGCCGGACGAGCGCCGGATCGAGAACATCGGAGCGGTTGGTCGCGGCGATCACGATGACGCCG
>JBCCQU010000324.1:0-3323 GCA_039208875.1 Planctomycetota bacterium | reverse complement strand
GGCGCCCCGCTCCTCGGCGTCAACGGCACCTGCATCATCGCGCACGGCTCGTCCGAGGCACGCACCATCAGGGCAGCCATCCGCAACACGCGGGCCTTCGTCGAAAGCGGCGTCAACGCGCAGATCAAGCAGCGGATCGCCGAAACGGCCGACATCCCGGCCAAGCTCGCCCCCAGCACCTCGCCGACGCCCGCCTAACGCACACCAAGGCCCCCGCAGCCAAAGCTAGTCGTGCCTAACCTAGGTGGTCCCTCCACCTGATCGGGGCGTCACAGCGCCTGCCGTCCGAGCACAACATGCCCGAAAACACCGGCAAATCCAGCCCATCGCTCGATGATCAGCTCCGCTCGGGCTATCGCAACAACGGCTTTGGTGCCGAGATCATCGGCTGCGGCGTCGCGGTGCCGCGAAAGGTCGTGACCAACACCGATCTCGAGCAGGTCATGGACACCAGCGACGAATGGATCGTCCAACGCACCGGCATCAAGCAGCGGCACATTCACGAGGTGAAGGACGGCGAGACCACCGCCGCACTCGCTGCCGATGCCACCGCCAAAGCACTCGATTCCGCGGGCCTCACGCCCGCCGATCTCGACATGATGCTGGTCGCCACCATGACGCCCGACGCGCCGACGCCGTCGGTCTCATGTCTGGCTTGTGCCAAGCTCGGCACCGGCCACATCGCCGCTATCGATGTCAATGCTGCGTGCTCGGGCTTTGTCGTCGGTCTCAACACAGCGTCCGCCATGATCGCCAGCGGACAAGCCTCGACCATCGCGCTGGTCGGCGCTGATTGCCTGACCAAGTACATGAGCTTCAGTACAGCCGGCCGCAACACGGCCGTGCTCTTCGGAGATGCTGCCGCAGCCGTCATCATCCGCCGCACAACCGACGCATCTAAGGGACTCATCGCTCAGTCGATGCACGCCGACGGCTCACGCTCAAAGTTCCTCTACATCGAAACGCCCGAGCTGTCGTACCCCGAAGAAACCGAGCTCGGCGAAGACGTCCAGCTCCGCATGCACGGCCCGGCTGTGTTCAGGTTCGCCGTCTCGACGTTCCCGCAACTCATCGCCGAAACACTCGACAAGGCCGGCCTGCAAGCGTCGGATATTCAGCATTACATCTGCCACCAGTCGAACCTGCGCATCCTCGATGCCGCTCGCGACCGCTTCGGGCTGTCCGCTGAGCAGATGCACACCAATATCGATCGCTACGGCAACACCGTCGCAGCTTCGGCTCCGCTCGTCCTCAACGATCTTCGCGAGGCGGGCCGCGTCAAGCCGGGCGATCGAGCCATGTTCCTTGGCTTCGGTGCCGGCCTTACTTGGGCCTCCAGCCTGTGGCAGCTCTAACTCGAAACCGAATCTCCAGGAGACGCACCGATGGCTGATGACGTCGTGTTGTTATGCCCGGGCCAGGGCGCACAATCGGTCGGCATGGGCAAGGCGTGGGCCGATGCCTCGCCCGAAGCCCGTGCGATCTTTGAACGAGCCGACGCCGTGCTGGCTGCCGACGATGTCTGGAACGAGACCGCTGCGCTCAGCTCGCTGTGCTTCGATGGCCCCGCCGACACACTCAACAAAACCAACGTCGCGCAGCCGGCGCTCTACACCGCCGCCATCGCCTCGTGGCACGGCTGGTGCGCAGCCGAGGGCTGGGATCCAGCGTCGGCGCCCATCGCCGCAGCTGCGGGTCTCTCACTCGGCGAATACACAGCCCTGCACCTTGCCGGCGCGTTCGATTTCGAGACCGGGCTTTCGCTCGTCGCTCTCCGAGGCCGGGCCATGCAAGACGCCGCCGAGGCATCGGCCAGCGGCATGGTCGCACTCATCGGTGCCGATGAAGCCTCCGCCCAGGCCTTGTGCGATGCGGTTCTCGAAGGCCATCCCGAAGACGTGCTGGTCGTTGCCAATCTCAACGCGCCGGGCCAAGTCGTCATCTCAGGCTCGAAGGCAGCCTGCGACCGCGCCGTCGAAGCAGCCAGCGATCACAGCCTCAAGGCGACCCCGCTGTCCGTGGCCGGCGCATTCCACAGCCCGCTCATGGCCCCAGCTGCCGAACGCCTCGCTGCCAAGCTCGTCGACACGCAAATCGCCCAGCCGCGATGCCCCGTGCTCGCCAACGTCGCCGGCACGCCGCACGCCCCAACCGACCCCGCCGACAGCGGTACCATCGGAGAGACCATCCGCCTTCGGCTGGTCGAACAGCTCACCGGCTCCGTCCGATGGGCAGACAACCTCCGCTGGATTCTCGACAACGTCTCGGCCCCGCTCCACGAGCTCGCACCGGGCAAGACGCTGGCCGGAATCCTCCGACGGATCGAACGCTCAGCCAAGGCCGTCTCGCACGACGCGCCAAACTGAACACTCCCCGCCGATGCCGGGGCTTGCGGCAACGGAGATCGAGCATGACCCAGCCAACCCGACGCCTCATCACACTTGCCAGCGGCCTCGCGGTCTTCACCGCCGCCCTGTGCATGCTCTCAGCCTGCAGCGAGCCGCCGCCGCCACCCGAGCCCGAGCCAGAGTTCACCCCGCCGCCGCCTCCTCCGCCACCGCCAGCGCCGGTCGAGATCGACAACCTCAAGTTGGATCTCAACATCGACGACCGCGTCTTCTTCTCGCAAGATCTCGCGCCGATCGATGAGGGCCTCGCCGAGGCCGTGCTCACGCTCGCCAACACCTTCGCCACCGGCGACGACGCGCAGCTTGATTCACTGCTCGCGTCCGATGCCGACCGGGCTGCGCTCACCGCGCTTCTCGATAGCGGCGCTTGGTATGACGAGACCGACGCCGTCGAGGAGGTCCGCGTGGTCGCGATCGATGACGACGCACGCCTGTTCGAAGATCCGGAGTTCGCGACAGTCGCGCTGGCTGTGCAACTACCCGGCGATACCCAGATCTTGCTTTGGGAGGGTGAGTCCCTCTTCGGCGATTGGTCATTCGTAGCCGCGCCCGCCACGCCGGAGTCACGCCCGCTCGCATCATCGTGGGACGGCATCACCATCGACGAACTGCTGTCCGCAGCACCGGGCGAAGAAACACTCACTGCCGAGAGCTTCGTCCAGCAACTCCGCGAGTGCTTGTCTGATGCACTCATCGCATCGCTCACGTCGCTCGGTCTCAACATCGACGACTTCGATCCCGAAACACAACTCGAAGAGCTCGAGTCCACCATTGATAGCCTCGGCTCGGCGATCGATGAGTCGACCGTCAAGTGCATCCGCGATCTCATCGATCTCTACCGATCGTCTGGCGGTGGCGGGGATTCCGGGGGCGGCGACGACCCCGGCAACGGCGGGGGTTCCGGGGGTTCCGGGG
>JBCCQU010000323.1:0-3325 GCA_039208875.1 Planctomycetota bacterium | reverse complement strand
GTGGACTAAGGGGGCGGATTGCAAATCCGCTATTCGTGGGTTCGAATCCCACCGCGGCCTTTCCGACGGATAGCCTCATAATGCCATCCGCGATCCATCGACGTGCTTCGACGGGAGGGCAGATGCGACGATCGCTGTCGTGGATTGGAGACGGCCGGGTGACGATCGTTCTCCTCGCTGTGTGGTGCGTCGCGACGCTCGGCATGGGCATCGTTGTAAGCCGCTACGACCGCAAGGTTCGTTCGGATGTCGGTGAGCTTGTCTTCGGCTACGAGTTGACGCTCGCCGAGCTTCGCGAAGCCGAGGTCTTTCGACTCGATGACGGCGCGTGGACCACCGAACCGCCCGAGCAGTTCGATGACGATGTGCAGCGGGTTAATGTCGATGTTCGCTGGTGGGAAGAGCAATCGGGCTTCTTCTTGAAGACGATGCGCGAGCGGGGCCTCGCACTGTTTGCTTCGGTCGTGACCGAGGATGGCCGCGAACCCGCGACGCGCGAGGATGCAATCGCAGCTGCGTTGGTGGTGATGCCAGAAGATGCGGGCGAGACCTCTTGGCGTCGGCAGCCATCGATCGAGCACGCAGCTGCTGGCGGTCGATGGGGAGAACGGGGTGACTCGAACGACCTGTTCTACAAGTTAGAGGAGCGGGTCTCGTTGGGCGCTGAGATCGTGAACTGGGCGTGGATCGTTCTCTCAGGTAGTGTCGTGCTGAGCGTGGTTGCCGGCGGCAGTAAGTGTCTTGGCATCGTTTCTGGAGTCGAGCGTGCACACCAGGCGAAGGCGTAGCGATGGAAAGGCCTGATGCTTCTCGCGAATCCGCGGTCGATGTCGTACAGCCCGTCATGGATGTCATCGATGCCTCGTACACCTACCAAGCCGGTCGCAAGCGGCAGGCCAAGACGATCGGGCCGGTGAGTTTGAAGGTCGGGGCCGGCGAACGTGTCGCGATGATCGGCCCGAACGGCAGCGGTAAATCAACGCTTGTGCAACTTATGTCAGGCACGTTCACGCCGACCGACGGCTCGCTGCGCTGGTTCGGCTCAGACCGCGACATCTCGGCGCGGCGGCGCATCGGCGTTGTGTTCCAGTCGCCGTCGCTCGATGCATTGTTGACGGTGCGCGAGACGCTGCGGCTGGCGGGCCGACTGCTGCAGATGACAAAGCCGATGATTGAGCGCCGCATCGGCGAGCTCGTTGAGGAGCTCGACATAGCTGATCGCATCGATGCCCGCATCGGCACGCTCAGCGGCGGGCTCGCGAGGCGCGTCGATCTCGCCAGGGCCATCATGCATGAGCCAGAGTTGGTGCTGCTCGACGAGCCGACCGCGGGTCTCGACGATGAGTCGGCCAACGCGTTCAACGCGATGCTCGCGAGGCTGGTCTCGTCGGGTGTTACTGTCGTGGCTGCGACGCACACGCTGGCCGAGGTCAGGCTGTCGGAGCGTGTCATCGTCATGATGGATGGCCGCGTCGCGATCGACGAGCCGGTCGCTGCGAGCGATGGAGACAGCACTGGCACGTTGCTGTGTGTCGAAGGCCGGAGCGAGCGGTTGCACGAGTTGCTGCGTGAAGCCGGCATCGAGCAATCGTCGGACGGGCAGTGGTGGCTTGATCCGCAAGCTGTGCCGACGGAACTTGTTTCGACTGTCGTGCAAGAAGCGATCGAGTCGGGCGGTACGATTCGCACAGAACAGCACTCGATGCACAGCTACTTTGCGAGGGCGCAGCAGGTATTGGCATCATCGGATGCGACAGCGGGGGCCATGGCATGACAACGGCTTCGATACAGGGTCAACGGCAGGCTGCGACAGCGACGACTGATACCGCACCCGCTGCGGGCGCAGTCCTCGCGCCGGCCTTCGTGGCGTTGCTCCGGCGAGACCTGCTGCTGCTCGTGCGTCGGCCGTCGCGCATCATGGCCACGGTGCTCACGCCGGCTCTGCTCTGGGCGTTCTTCGCGGGCGGTTTCGCCGAGGCCGTCGCATCATCGGGCGAGTCGGCCAACGACGCGTACACGCTGTCGCTCGCAGCCGGCGCTGCGTTGCTCGTCGTCACGTTCGCATCGATCTTCGGCTCGCTCGGTCTCATCCGCGATCGCGAGACCGGCTATCTGCAAGCGGTGCTTGTCGGCCCGACGCCGAGATGGCTGGTGATCGTGGCCCGCGTTGCGTCGGGTGCACTGCTCGCGCTCATCCAGGGCTCGGTCATGCTGATTGCAGCCGCGATGCTCGGCTCCGGCGTCACCGTGCTCGGCTTGCTCGCTGCGGCGTGCATGCTCGTGTTCACAGCCCTCGGCCTGTCCGGCGCATGCACCGCACTCGCGTGGCACTTCCGATCGATCGAGGGCTTCCACGGCGTCATGGCGGCTGTGCTGTTGCCCGCGTGGCTCCTCAGCGGCGCGGTCTTTCCGCCCGATGCAGCCAGCGAAACCATGCGCACGCTCATGCTTTTCAACCCGCTTTCGTACGGCCATGCTGCCATCGCCGGCTCATTCGGCGCGTTCGAGATCGGCACCGTCCCCGTGCTCGCGTCGATCGGCTTCGGCGTCGTCGGCACGGTCGCTGCGGTTGTCGCTGCCACGGGCGATGCCAAGCGATAACACTTCACAGTCGCTTGGCAATCTGCTGATCGAGATCAGCCACCCATCGCCGAGCCGTCGATGCGTCGAAAGACATCGGCAGCTCGCGTATCGGCTCAGCCGCCAGCACAGCCTCGATGAGCGCGCGCACCGTGTCGCTTGGTGGCTTGCTGCCGTGCGACCAATGGTCGTGATCGACCCACGAAAGATGCACGGTGTGATCGGTTGCGACCGAGTCTCGATTGATGCGGACGACGGAGGTCCAGCCTCGATTCGTCTCCTTCTCGGCTGTCACGGTCACGGTGGGCTGCACGATGGCAGTAGAGTACCCGCGTGGCGTTTCTGTTTGAGATCATTCGGCTCGGCCTGAGCAACCTGCGATTGCATCTGTTGCGATCGGTGCTCGCAGCCCTCGGCATCATCCTCGGTGTCGCGGCGGTCATCACCATGGTCAGCCTCGGCGAAGGCTCGAAGCAGCAAGCGCTCCGGCAGATCGAAGCGCTCGGCGCGCGCAACATCATCATCCGCTCGCAGCCGCCGCCCGCAGCCGGCAACGTCGTCGGCGGACAGACGCGCAGCTTCATCAATCGATACGGCATCACACGGGCTGACTACGAAGTCGTGCTCGAGAACTTCGGCGATGTCGAAGCGATCGTGCCGCTCAAAGAGATCGGCAGCCAACTGCTCAAGGAAGACCGCGTGCGGTCGAGCCAGACCTTCGGCACAACGCCCGCGCTGCTCGAGG
>JBCCQU010000322.1:0-3326 GCA_039208875.1 Planctomycetota bacterium | reverse complement strand
TTCCGAGCCACCCAGAGGCCTCATTGGGCCTAGGTCCGCACCTGCCGGTCCGATACCATGGCAAGCGGCCGCAGCCGAAGGTCTCGGTTGATTCGCGGCCAGCCTCAGCGTTCCGAATCCGTCGTCTCGAAAGGGAAGTCTCATGCCCATCTCGCTCGCCCGTGCCGCAGCCGCTGCCTGCGTGGCAACCGCCGCCTTCGTTGCCCCGGCCCTAGCAGCGCCTGATCTTGTCGCCGGCAACAAGGCCCCCGAGCTCGAGACCAGCGACTGGGTCAAGGGCCAGGAGGTCACCGAGTTCGAGCCCGGCAAGATCTACGTCGTCGAGTTTTGGGCCACCTGGTGCCCACCGTGCATCGCAAGCATGCCGCACCTCACCAAGCTGCAAACCGAATACAAGGACGACGGCGTCACCATCATCGGCATCTCGTCGCTCGACAGCCGCGGCAACACGCTCGAAGCCGTCGAGACCATGACCGAGGACAAGGGCGACGAGCTGATGGGCTATAGCGTGGCCTTCGACGACTCCGGCGTCTCGCGCAACAAATGGCAACGCGCCGCCGATTCCATGGGCCTGCCCACAGCCTTCGTCGTCGATCGTGAGGGCAAAATCGCCTTCATCGGCCATCCCATGGTCATCGACTTCGCGCTCGAGGGCGTCGTCGCCGGCAACTGGGACATGGCCATGGGCGACAAGCTCGATGCCCTGCTCTTCCGCTCGGGCGACATGCAGAAGGCCGAGAATCGCGTCGAGTTCCTCGAGCAGCTCACGACCGACTTCCCGCGCTCAGCGGTCACCTTCGGCGACACCATGGGCCAGATGTTGATGTCCGACTACGCCGAGCTCGGCCGCGAGGACGAGGTCTGGCCCATCGCCACCCGCCTCATCGAGAAGGCAATCAAGGCCGAGGATGCCGACAAGCTCAACGAGCTGAGCTGGATGATCGTCGCGCCCGGCAGCACCTGGCAGTCCCGCGATCTCGACCTCGCAATGCGTGCCGCCGTCAAGGCCGTCGAGTTCAGCAAGGGCGAAGACGCGTCGATCCTCGACACGCTCGCCCGCGTGCACGCTCGCGAGGGCAACTTCCGCAAGGCCATCGAGGTCCAGCAGCAGGCCATCAACAAGGCCGAGGGCTGGATGAAGGACTCGCTGACCGAGGCCCTGACCGAGTACAAGCAAGCCGCCGGCCTCGGCTGAGCAGCCGACGCCCTCGACGCGCACAAGCTGTGCACACACCATCCACGGGCCGTCCGATGTTCTCGGGCGGCCCGCTGTGCGTCCCGAGCCGCCGATTCGCAGCCCCCGCCGCTGTCCCTCCCCCTCCCGCCGCTCAACGGCTTGATCGGATCGCCATCCAGAGCTAGCGTCGCTCGCCAGCCTTGGATGGGAGGTCCAACGCTCGGCCTGGCCGCCGAACGCTTCGCTCGCGTGCGCCAGCGTGCACCATTTCATCACGTCGCCCAGCCGCGCACCACCCGCCCGGTCGGGCCAGCTTCGCAGGAGCCACGCCATGGCCGAGCAGGTCGCCAGCAATCTTCACTTCGACGAGTCCAAAGTCACACGCCAGCAGCGGTGGGACACCATCGGCTGCCACGGCCTCACGCTGTGGTTCACCGGCCTGTCCGGCTCGGGCAAGTCCACCGTCGCCATCGCACTCGAGCACACGCTCATCAACGCCGGCGTGCCCTGCTACCGCCTCGACGGCGACAACATCCGCCGCGGCCTCAACAAGAATCTCGGCTTCTCCGCCGAGGACCGCGCCGAAAACATCCGCCGCATCTCCGAGGTCTGCTGCCTCTTCAACGATGCCGGCGTCGTCACCCTCTCCAGCTTCATCAGCCCCTACCGCGCCGACCGCGACGCCTGCCGCGACCTGCACAAGGAGGCCGGCCTCGAGTTCGCCGAGGTCTTCGTCAACCCGCCGCTCGACGTCTGCGAGGGTCGCGACCCGCACGGCCTCTACAAGAAGGCCCGCGCCGGCGAGATCAAGGGCTTCACCGGCATCGACGATCCGTACGAGGAGCCGACCAGCCCCGAGCTGCACCTCCCGACCCACGAGCTGAGCGTCGAGGACAGCGTCAAGAAGTGCTTCGAGTACCTCGTCGGCAAGGGCATCAAGCTCAAGAAGTAACCGCTGACAACCTGAGGATTGTGCGCACGGGCCCGGTAGGTATGCCGGGCCTGTTCATTGCGCCGGGCATGTGTTCGCGTTTCCAGGGGTGTTTCCGACTGGAATGGCGACCTGCCGACGTCGAGCCGATATAACTCACGCATGCAGCGGGATCGAACCAGATCATTCTGGGACGGCTTCTTCGGGGTATTTCTGAGCCTTGGTGACGTTTTTGTCACCGAAGTTCGCCCGCGTGGTCTACGACGCCGTCCAGCCGGACTCGAGCGCGACGGGGCTGCGCTTGCCGGCGATTGGGCCCGAGTTGGAGCCGACTTGCGTCGCGCAACACAACACGTCGAAGGTAGTCTGTCCAAAGATGACCTCAAGAGACTCCGCGCCATCCGATCGAGAGCCCTCGGGCGAAACTCCACCGGCGGCAAGATCCGAGATGACGCCCAGTTCTGGCTCTTCGCCGACAAACCCGGGCGAGATCAACCTCCCGGGTGATCAGGCACCCAGTCTTGAAGAGGCCCCGGTCTTCTACAGCGCATCGTTCAGTGGCCCGCTGCCGCCGGCACAAGAGCTTGGCCGCTACGACGATGTCCTGCCCGGTACGGCAGAGCGCATCATCGCCATGGCAGAACGCGAACAAGCAGCCCGACACGGTGATAGCGAGCGGCTGGCCGCGACGACACGGCGGTCGCAATTCTTCGCTTTGTACGTCGCGGGTGGCATGATGGCGGTCGGCATGACCGTGACGATTGCTGGTCACCCAGCCGTCGGCGGGATCGCCTTCGGTACGACTTTCGCAGCTGTGGTTGCTGCGTTTTTACGCCAACGGACGAGAGGTGATCGAGACAGCGGCCAGTGAACGCACCCGCTACGCTCGCCACATGTCCGACTTTGCCAAATCGCTGGAAGCCGCTCGTCAAGCCGTCACCCTCGCAGGCCAGGTCACCAATCAGGTGCAAGCCTCGCTCGACAAGCTCCGCGAGATCACCAAAGACGACAAGAGCCCCGTCACCGTCGCCGACTTTGCAAGCCAAGCCGTCATCGCAGCGCTGCTGACAGACAAGATCGGCCCCATCAAGCTCGTCGCTGAAGAGGCGAGCGACTTCCTCCGCGCGCCCGGCCACGAGGCCCACCTTGATGCCGTCGTCGCCGCTGTGCAGACCGTGCTGCCAGAGTTCGATCGAGACCGCACGCTCGAAGCCATCG
>JBCCQU010000321.1:0-3337 GCA_039208875.1 Planctomycetota bacterium | reverse complement strand
TCCCGCCGGACCACCTATCCTTTATGTCCGATTCGCGGCACGGGCGTCGGGCGCCACGGCCGCCATGTTCTTTCGCACAAGCGCGCGCCCGACGCGCAGACTTTCAGCTCGAGAGGGGTTGGGTCTGTGAATTTCTCCGCCGATACCTGCACCACGCAAAGCGATCGCGACCAGCAAGCACAAGCAACCGATCAGCCGCAACCGACCACTGCTGTCGGCAAGCACTGCACGCTCGAGCTCTACGGCTGCAACGCATCGAAGCTGAACGACGCCGATCTCCTCACCGAGTCGCTGCGGACCGCAGCCGAGTCTGCCGGCGCAACATGGCTCGGCCAGCTCGCGCATCGCTTCGAGCCGCAGGGCGTGACCGCGCTCGGATTGCTTGCTGAGAGTCACATCTCGATCCACACGTGGCCCGAGCTCGGCTATGCCGCAGCCGACGTCTTTACCTGTGGCGAGCAGTGTGACCCAGCCCTCGCGTGCCGACTTCTCGCGCGTGCAGTCGGCGCGGACAGCTACACGCTCAAGCAGGTGCCGCGTGCAAGCCGCCTCCGTCGCGATGAGCATGGCGAGTATTCGCTCGATGCTGTCGCAGACCCGGAAGCGGTGCGCGTCGCAGCGTCAAACTAGATAAGGCGAGTCGAAACAGACGACGCTTTGCCGCGCGAATCCTTGGTCAGTTTTGCGCACCCAAGGGTATTCTGGTAATTCACTTGCCGATCGAGCGAGCGGTGGCACCTTTGCCCGCAGCCGGCAGCACAGCGCTCGCCGGCTATTGTGTCGCTGTATCCGATCAGCTGAAGTGAGAACCAATGCGCAAGACAAGCAAGACCGCCATCGTCCTGACCTCCGGCCTCGCCCTCGCAGCAAACGCCCAGATCGCGGTCTACGACTTCGAAGCACAAATCACCAGCATCAGCGACGCGTCCGAACTTCTGCTCCCCACCAATATCAGCACCACCGACCGCGTCACCGGGCGTATCCGCTACGACGTCGGCGCACAGATCACACCATTCTCGCCCAGCGAACCAACGATCGGACTCGTCTCGTCGTTCGGCAGCATGTTCTTCGACGTCGAATCCTCCACCGGCACCCGACGCTTCGGCGACCCCGACGGCTCGATGCAGCTGTACGAGAACAACAGATTCTTCGGCGACGGCTTCGCCTTCAACGGCAACCCGGAAATCATCCCGGCCGACATCGTCAGCCTGCTCGACGGAGGCCCCGCGCTCGGCGGCGCCATCGGCCAACTGCAGGTCTTCTTCCGTGCACCGAGTTCATTCGACGATGCGCTCGAGATGCCATCGGAGCTCACACTCGCCGGCTACAGCAACGTGTCTTTCACCATCTCCGGCTTCTCACGCGACAACGGCTCCTTCGCGATTCGCGGGGAACTGACATCCATCGCACTTGTGCCGGCGCCATCGGCCGCCGTCGCGATGGGCATGCTGAGCATCGCGGGCACCCGCCGCCGTCGCTGATACGCAGGACGAGCCGCAGTCAGCCCTCCGGCATCCCCATGAACTCCTCGCGAACGATCTTCCCGTTCTCCACGGTGTAGTACGCGATCTCGTCCATCGTCATCCGCGGCATCTTGCCGTCCTTGCTTTCGCAATCGATGGTGAACTTCACCGCAAATGAGCCGCTACCGGTCGAGCCATCGCTCAACCCACGCCCGAGGTAAGGCCCCTCAGCCTTGCACGAGTGCACCGTGAAGTTGCTGTAGAACCACTCGCACTTGCCCTGCACCGCCTCGCGACCGGCGTACACCATGCCGTCGCCCTCGATGCTGTCGAAGTCGGCCGCGAAGTGCTTGTCCCAAAGCGGGCTGTCGTCGAGCGTGCCGGTGTTGACGTGGTCGATCAGATCGCGAGCGATCTCGATCAGTTTGGCGTGCTTGCCGGGATGAACAGCCTCGGTGGTGCTATCTGGCATTGTGTGCTCCTTCCGGCACCAAGATACCGAAGCACAGCCGCTCAACCAACGCAGTGCGGCATCAGTCGCGCCGATCGCCGAAGGTACAGCGGGTGACGCGGATCGCCGCTCGCTGTTGTGCCGAAGCACATTGCGCCGTTGCCGATGAGGCGCAGAACATCAGCAGCGCGTGCACGCTCTGCGATGTTCGCCAGGCCGCCCCACGCGATGACGACCGCATGCACCGTCGCAACCAGTGCGCGCAGATTCCGGTTGTTGCGTGGCCCGATCGGCTCGGCAGCTCGGCGCAAATCAGCCGGGCTCGTCGCTCGATACGCGTACAGATTGCACACACGGATCGACCCGAAGCCGTTGCTCGACGCCAGCGACATGCATCGACGGATTGTTGGGTCGTCGTGGGTCGCGTCGGCTGTCGATGGGTTCAGCATCACCAGCCCCATCGTCGGCAACGCAGGATCCCAACATCGCGAGAGCTCGTACCGATACCGCTCGCATCGGCTGAAGACCGCTGAGCGCTCGATCGTCGGTGTATCACGAGATGCGCTCACGACGGGCATAGCTTCAAGCCTACCACGCGCAGAACAAGGCCCGGCCGCTCGCGTGACCGGGCCTGAAGTTGTCGTTCAAACTCTCGCCGGCGTTACGCGCCGAGCAGCTCGTCGATCTTGCCCTGGATGCGGTCGCGCGGCACGAGCCCGACATCCTGGTGCACCAGCTCGCCATCCTTGAAGTAAAGAATGGTCGGGATCGACTGGATGCCGTACTCGGAGCCGATCGCGCTGTGCTGGTCGACGTCTACCTTGCCGATCAGCGCCTTGCCGTCGTACTCGGTTGCGAGTTCGTCGATGGTCGGGCCCAGCGCCTTGCACGGCGGGCACCACTCGGCCCAGAAGTCCACGACCGCGACGCCCGAGGCCTCGAGCACATCACTCTTGAATGACGACTCGTCGAAGTGCTTGGTTTGGTCTCCCATGACGGGCTCCTTTCTCTGCTGGGCCAGCCGTGGCCCGTGACTTGATTTCGGCTCGTGTTCTTCCGTGCGCAGCTCGCCGGCGCTTCTTCGCCAAGAGCCTATGCGCGTCAGGCCGACACGCCGGCGGGAATCTCGACCCGCGGGAAGTCGACCTCTGTGTCTGCTACCGAATTGAAGATGTTCGTGAACGTGTTCAGCGCGACGTGGCCGACGATCTCAGCAATCTCGCCATCCGTGAACCCGGCCGCTCGGACGGCATCGAAGGCTGCATCCTCAATGTGCCCTCGACTGATGGCCACCGCCCGCGCGAACTGCAACGCTGCCTGCGTCTTCGGATCCTCGGAGCGGCCTTCGATGTTGATCTCCGCCTCGCCGGCCGAAACGCCGGCCTGGCTACCGAGGACGGTGTGGGCCGACGCGCAATACGTG
>JBCCQU010000320.1:0-3339 GCA_039208875.1 Planctomycetota bacterium | reverse complement strand
CTCCATCGCAACAGAAGCTCCGCGATCACGTCACCAATGAAGTTGCCCGCGTACTCACCGACCCAGGCAGCTCCGATGCTGCGGTCGTTGAGTACGCGGGCAACTTCATTGGTGACGTGATCGCGGAGCTTCTGTTGCGATGGAGGGATGTCTCTGACGTAGACGCCGTCGGCATTGATAACCAATGTGCCGTCGGGATTGGTCGCGTAGTGGTGTTCTTCGAGTCGCGCAGCGAGCGAGCTTTCGGTGACGCCCCAGCCGGCTCGCAGCCCGCCGTCGCCGAGGACGACATCGCTCGGCAGGATCCACATGCCGGCAGTGAGGACGCGATCGGGGAATAGTGCGTACCAGCCGTCTCGCTGGACAACGACGGTGACTCGGTACGCCGCTTCGAGGCTTGGCCAGATGAGCGCGACGAGCATCGCCGCGATGAACGCACGCTTTCGCCGGTATGGCCTGAGTGCAGCGACTTCGGACTTGGCGGTTCGGCCGCACTCCGGACACGTGAGAGAGGTGGCTGTGTCGAGCGGGTAGCGGCACTTTCGGCATTTCGGAGTGCCCCAAGCGCGCTCGCCGTGGATTGCCGAGGTGAAGATCGTGGCTGCGAAGATGACGACGCCGAGCCCGAGCCACTGGCCGGGGTGCAGCCCGAGGGCGGTCCCATCGGCTTGCATTGGCCACAGTGCGAGGCCGGTGATGCTGAGGCAAACGCCCGAGATGAACACGACGGGGCCGTTGAGCAGCGCTCGCTTGCTGCTGGTCAGTTCGAGGAGCAGCAGCAGATATCGCGGCCGGCGGACGGCGTCTCTGCCGAAGCGCTCAGCGGGCGTCGGTCGCAGGCACAGCGGCGTAATCGTGATGCCCCAGCCGATGAGCGTCGGCGCGACGAGGAGCAGCGAGCATGAGATCACGAACCACACACGCTGTTGAACCGGTGGAGGTGTGAGATGTTGCCGTGCGCGCAGGCAACGACCCCGCCCAATCACTCAGCCTTGTGGACCGGAGTGCGCGTGCGGGGTCGTGCGTGAACTGTGTTTGCGGTTGTCTTAGCGGCGGCGGCCGGCCGAGACGAGACCGATGCCGGCGATGGTCAGCAGTGCTGAGGCCGGGGTCGGGATCGTGGTGGGCGTGCCGAGGAACAGCCAGTCCTGGGTGTCGCCGGTGTTGTTGCCGTTGGTGTTCTCGGTGAGCCAGCCGCGGCCTGCCCCACGTCGAGTTGTCGCCGCTTAGGCGGTGGCCGTCGGGCAGGAAGAGGAATGCGTTGTTGTCGTTGTCGGTGATGGTGAAGAGGTCGGTCGAGTTGGCCCGCGTGGGTGCGAGGCTCAGCGTGCCGGTGTTGCCGGTGTTGTCGACGCCGGCGACCTTCCAGCCGCCGTCTTGTGCGACGACGTTGGTGGTGTAGCTGAAGTCGATGCGGTAGGTCTGCGGATCGCTCCAGCCGCCGTTGCCGTCGACTTCGCCGCCGAAGACTCGGCCGTTGATGTCGATGGTGATGCCGCCACCGATGCCGGTCGAATCGGTCACGGTGAGGATGACGTTGAAGGGATCAAAGCTGAAGGTCGTGACGCCGCCGCCGAAGAGGCCATCGAGGCGAAGGCCGTAAGGTGGCGGGTTCTGGTTGCCATCTGGGTGATCGCTGAGCTCGAAGCGGCTGATCACCTGGGCGTTGGTTGACGATGCGACGAACGCTGCAGCAACAGCGGCCCCGGCAAGGGTGGTACGGAAGCTCATCTCTCTCTCCTATGACCCGGCAGGGTCTGAGTCGGTTCGCGGGGCCGCGTCGGGCGACCACGTCATGTCTCCGTGCGGAGCGTACCTAGTCTGCGAGGCGAGATGAGCGTGGATTTTCGATATGCCACCAAAATGGCAGAAAAGATAGGTTAGGTAAGGGCTTGGTCGGCTAAGTGTTGGGTTTACAGGGGTTTGCGACGTCTGTCAGGCATCGTCCGCGTCTCGGTCGGCGTCAATCGGAGCTGTCATTCGCCTCGGCCTCGGCTTCCAGGCGTTCCTTGAGTCTTGCCAACCGTTTCGTGTGCTCAGGCGAAGCCCGACCAGCGTGCCATTCGCTGAGAAATGCTCCGGCGACCGATTCTCTCCAAACTGTGAGGTCGGCAGTTTGGAAGCCATCGGTAGTCGCTTCGAGCGTCTCCACGAGGATTGGCTTCCAGACATCCGATGAAACACGTCCTTGGAAGTAGTGAGCCGCAGCGCAGGCAACGTCCGGGTGCGGATCGCGAAGTGCTTGAAACAGCACGCGCTTTGCGTCCGCGGGCAGTGCCGGCAGACTTGGTCCAGTCCCAAACCATGGTTGATTCGTCATTTTGACGAGAACACTTACCGAGCGAAGCCTCGCTGCCGGTAACGAACTGGTGGCCTGGGCGAGTACATCGTGGTAAAGGTCGTCGTCGAGATTTGCGATGTTGGCGACAACACTGACAGCCGCACCCCACCGGACGTCCCGATACCCCAGTTGTGTTGTGTCGGTGAGCCACTGGCGAGCATCGGGTGTCGTGATTACGACGCGATCGCCGGTATGCCAAACCACGTCGCGAGCGTTTGCGGCACGCAGCACGTCAACATTCGTGCCGCCCCGTTGTCGCCACGGCGTCAAAGCGACAACCGCGATTTCGCGGACTCCATCGTCGGTAAGCTTCGCGGCAAGCGGCGGCATTGTGAACTGCGGTGGGAGCCGAGCAATGCCTCGAGCGGCGAGCGGATCGAGAGACTCGTCCGCGAGAATGTAGCGGTGCAAAATGTTTGCGAACTGTTGGCGCGTTGTGCTTTCGTTGAGCGTGCCAGGCCAAATGATTGTCTGCGTCGTGACCCGGCTGCTCATCGGCCATAACGAAGTGCTGAGTAAGTTCCACGCGCGGTCGTGTCGCTCGTAGTCGTGGTCGTCGTCGATGGCCGTGGTGAGCACAACTGAGGCCGCATCTTCTGCAACAAGCCGGCGTAGCCGAGGATGAGGATCAGTCCGAGCGTCGATGTTTGTCGAGAGCCGATCCGCCAGATTGCCGCGGATGAAACTCCAACCGCCGTCGGTTCCGTCGATCATGTCGCTGGGTAGCACCCAAACGCCGAGCCGCAAAACGAGGTCTGGGACGAGTTTCATCGCATCGCGTTGTGTGACCGTCTGATACGTGAACAAGCCCGGTGCTGCGAGAATGACTGGAAGGCAAATGAGGAAGGGCCGCCAACGGCGCGAGATGGACAAGCTGCGGCGTGTTGGTGGCCCTTCCTCATTTGCCTTCCAGTCATTCTCGCAGCACCGGGATTGTTCACGTATCAGACGGTCACACAACGCGATGCGATGAAACTCGTCCCAGACCTCGTTTTGCG
>JBCCQU010000319.1:0-3351 GCA_039208875.1 Planctomycetota bacterium | reverse complement strand
GCCGAGAGTCGGCTGACGCGTGCCGCGGTGTCGATCGACGACCCACAAGCGGAGTTGGCCCGGCTGAACGGAGCGGCTCGCGCCGAGCTGACATCGCTCGAGGTGGTTCGGCTCGCGTGGCTTGAAGCGCTGAATGTGCCCGGGCTCGGGATGCTGAACACTGACAACACGGTGATCGAGTCGCCGCGCGAACGCCATGATGAGCTTGAGGAGTATTGGGAGACAGCCCAGGTCCCCAAGCCGCTGAGCTGGTACGACATCCCGAGCCAGTTCGTGATCGTCGCGGCGGCCGGAGTGTGGGGGGCGTATCTGCTGCAACTGTTCGCGCGGGTCGGTCGTACGTCCTACGCGTGGTCGCCAGAGGATCGGCGGCTGACGTTGCCGAATGGTGCGACGCTGGTGCCGAGCGACCTTGAAGATGTCGACAAGCGGAAGTGGAGCAAGTTCATCGTGTTTCTTCCGATCAAGAAGAGCCATGACAAGCTCGGCGGCAAAGAAGTGCGTGTGGATCTGTTCCGGCACGACTATCTCGAGGACTGGATCCTGGAGATGGAACGGGTGGCCTTCCCGGATCGAGCGGAAGACGATGATGACGGCGAGGAAGAACCGGTCGATGCCGATGAATCGTCGGAGCCTTCAGTGGTTGCAGCTCATGCTGAGGAGTCGGATGACGCCAAGCCGACCGCTTGATTTGCTCACAGCCCGTGCGCACGCGCGGGGCGTTGCTCGCTCAGTCGGTCGCGCAGTCGGTCGCGCATCGGGGCCGGCGTCATGATGATCGCAGCCGGCGTTGTCGCGACCATCGGTGCGCTGCTGGGCGTGCTGCTCACGGTGCTCACGCTCCCCGGCCTGTGGCTCATCCTGCTGGTCGCGCTCGTGTGCACGGTGTGGCAGCCCGACCTGATCGGCATGTGGTGGCTGGTAACGATCGCCGGGTTTGCGGTGCTGGCTGAGGTGGTCGAGACGTTCGCATCCGCAGCAGGCGCAGCCAAGGCGGGCTCGAGCAAGTCGGGCGCTGTCGGCGCCGTGGTAGGCGGGCTGGTCGGCGCGGTCGTCGGCACCGTCGTGCTGCCGATCCCGGTCATCGGCACGATCGTGGGCGGCGTCGCCGGCGCGGGCGTCGGCGCGATTGTCGTTGAACGCGGCATCTCGAAGCGCTCGTGGCGCGAAAGCTGGACGGTCGGCAAGGGTGCCGCGGTCGGCAAAGCGATATCTGTCGTGCTCAAGAGCGTGCTCGCAGCGATGCAGGCCATCGTGCTGATCGTCGCCGTGTGGACCGGCTGGCCGGCCGATGGGGCTGCTTGATGTACCGGCTTGATGGGATGCCTTGATGGAGCCTGATGCGACACCTGCACAGACCGAGGCAGCAGTGTCGCGCGCGGCGGATCGCGCCGAGCGGCGCGCGCAGCGCCGGGCGATCGCGGAACAGCGTCAGCCGTTGCGAGGCAGGCCGATCATCAGCTTCCGATCGCATCCGCGGTTTCACGGCGCGACGTTCGGCCCGCTCGACATCCGCAGCGTGCTGCGCGTGCTGTGCGCGCGCGACGAGCGTTTGGTTGCATGGGCGGTGGTGCAGCCGAAGACATCGGCCACGAAGATGATGATGACCGCGGGGCTCGGCGTGCTGCCGGGCATCGGGCAGATCATCACCTGGACGATGCTCGCCAACGAGACGCAGCAGCGGCGGCTGATGATCCTGACTGATCGTCGACTCATCGCGCTCCGGCTCGATCGGACCGGGCCTCGGATCGACGGCCGCGGCGTGACATTCGATGAATCGCTGGGGCTATTGCATGTGGCGTCGCCGGATCTCGGCGTTGCGCGCACAGGGCTGGCCACGCCGACGCGGTTCTCGCTCACGACAGCCTCCGGCCGCGCGGTGCATTTCGAGGTCGTCAAGCCTCGGGCCAGGAGCACGCGCCGGTTTGTCGAGGCGATGGTCGATCTCGCCGAGCACGACAGCGGGCTGGCGCCTCCGCGCGACAATGGCAAAGCCGGGGCGCCCGCTGCGGTGCCCGAGCAGCCGTGGCCCGAGAGCGACGACGCGGGCCGCGTGGCGTGAGGGTGTATGCTCGGGCTGGCACGAGGCCACGGGTAGAGAGAACACGCGCGGAGGTCGCGAACGCATGAAGCCGCAGAAGACGTTTGTGCTCGACACCAACGTGCTGCTGCACAGCCCGGATGCGCTGTTCGTGTTCGAAGACAACAACGTGGTGATCCCGTTCCCGGTCATCGAAGAGCTCGACGCGATGAAGCGGCGGGAGGACGATGTCGGCCGGAACGCACGCGCCTGCGTGCGGCATCTCGATCGGCTGCGCGTCGCCGGCACGCTGACCGATGGCGTGGACTGGGGCCAACTCACGCTGCCGAGCGGCACCGGACGATCGGTGGGGCGCAACGGCCTGACCGGCACCATCCGCATCGATGCGCAGCAGCATGATCGCCCGACGCTTCTGCGCGACGATCAGCCGGACAACCGCATCATCGCGGTGGCGTACGACCTTCGGCAGGCCGGCGAGCGGGCGGTGTTTGTTTCGAAGGACCTGGCTGCGCGCATCAAGGCGGATGCGCTCGGAATCCATACCGAGGACTTCGAGAATCAGAAGGTCGATGCCGATCGTCTGTACACCGGCTATCACGACATCACGGTGCCGGGTTCGGTGATCGATCAGCTTTACAAGGATCGCATGCTGCCGGTGGAGGCGTTGGGTGAGTATCTGGAGGCTGAGCTTGCGACCGGTGAGCGGTACGTGCGCGAGGTGCTCGCCAATCAGTTTGTGCTGATGCGGAGCGTCGAGGACGAGCATCACACGGGTATCGCGAGGCGGACGGGTGACACGGATGCGGTGCAGCCGATCACCGGGCCGCGGAAGCCGATCAGCGGCATCATGGCGCGCAACCTTCAGCAGACGATGGCGCTTGATCTGCTGCTCGATGACCAGATCAAGTTCGTCACGCTGCTCGGGTCGGCGGGCACGGGCAAGACGCTGCTTGCGCTGGCAGCAGCGATGGTGAAGGTGTTTCAGGAAGAGCGGTTCGAGAAGCTGCTGGCGGCTCGGCCGATTATGCCGATGGGTCGCGACATCGGCTACCTGCCCGGCGATAAGGACGAGAAGCTGACCGCGTGGATGCAGCCGATCTTCGACAACCTGTCGTATCTGTTGACCACTCGCGGCGCGCACAATCAGGCTGCGGAAAGCCACACGAACGAGCAGCGGATCCGCAAGATGATGGCCGACGGTCAGCTGGTGCTGGAGCCGTTGACGTACATCCGAGGCCGATCGATCCCGCACCAATTTATGGTGGTGGACGAGGCCCAGAACCTGACGCCGCACGAGGTGAAGACGATCG
>JBCCQU010000318.1:0-3353 GCA_039208875.1 Planctomycetota bacterium | reverse complement strand
GGAAAAAGCGTGGCAGTTCAGGATCGGCAGATTTCGGCTGGTGTGACCGCCCCATCGCCGGTGCTGATCGCGCTGCCCGATGGGCTTGCGATCGGCGGCGTGGTGACGTGGGCGGTGCGCCTGACCGCGGCCCTCGCCGAAGCCGGCCGGGCGTGCATGCTGCTGCTGCATGACAAGCCCGCGGGCCGACGGGCGCTGCCGGAAACCGCGGTGGGCGACGGCGTGCTGGTGCATCGCTTGGCCGGGCTGCCTCGACTGGATGAGGCGAGCGGCGATCTCTCTCCGTGGCTGGACGCGTATGCGGAGGCTGCGGAGCGGTTGGCGGCGCATCATTTGAGACTGCACAGCGTGCCGAGGCCGACCGTGGCCGTCCCGAATCTGCTCGGCGACTGCGCAGGCCTCGTGACGGCCTTGGCCATCAGCGATGCGCAAGACTTGCGCTTGCTGCTCGTGGACCACAGCGACATTGCTTACAACGCTGCCGTGTGTCGGCACTATGCCGAGGCGGCGTCGGGCTTCGTCGGCGTGAGCGCACACCTCGCGGATCGGCTTGGGCGGCTCGCTGCGGACAGGACGGCGGATGTCCGCGGGATTGCGCACGGCGTGGCTGTGCCGGAAACACTGCCGGTGCGTGCACCACTGGACGGCCGGCGGCTGGAGCTGATGTACACGGGCAGGCTGGAGAACGAGGCCAAGCGTGTGTCGGTTCTGCCAATGCTGTCGGCCGAACTCGAGCGGCGCGGCGTTCGGCATCGGCTGACATTGATCGGCGATGGGCCGGCGGAGGACGCGATCGACGAGGCCTGTGCGCACGCACCGGATCGGCTGCGGAGACTGCTGCCGAGGACGCCGGCGGGGATCATCGCGGAACTCGACCGGGCCGATGCGTTCGTGCTGGCGTCGCGCTACGAGGGGCTGAGCGTTTCGCTCATCGAGGCGCTGTCTCGCGGGTGCGTACCGATCGTGACCGCCACACGGTCGGGCTCGGCGGAGCTTGTGGAGCCGGGTGTGTCGGGCGAACTCGCGACAGCGGATGGCAGCGATGGCGAGGTAGCTGTGGCACTGGCGGATGCGGTGCAGCGTGCGCTCACGCGGGGCGTTGCACAGATGAGTGAAGCTGCGCATCGGCGCGCGCAGCGGCATTTCTCGATCGGTGCGCACGCAGCGGCGTGGGGCGAGGCGATCGATGCAGCGTCAGCGAAGCCAAGGCCAACATGGCCAATCGATCGGCCGATCGCGTTTACCGCGGATGGCGTCGGCGCGGTGCCGAGCGACGCGGCTGCGCGCATGGCCGAGGTGCTGGCCGGCTTGGCCGGGCGACGCGTGATGATCCACGGCACGGGACGGCACACGCGATCACTGTTGGCTGTGATCGAGGACAGCCCGGCCGAGGTCGTCGGCTTTGCGGATGACAACCCCGATGCTGCAGGCGGCACGCTCGCCGGCCGGCCGGTACGCACGCCGAGCGATATCGAGAACCTGGACGCGACCGATGTCGTGCTCAGCTCGGCTCTGCACGAGGATGAGCTATGGCATCGGCGGGCTGTGTACGAGCGGGCCGGGCTTCGAGTGCACAGGCTTTACGGGGCTTGAGCGAAGGGCCGCGGCACAACACTGACCGGTCGCTCGCGCTCCCGGCTCGTCAGGCAGTTAGGTCGCGGCGGCGCGGGCTTCGAGGATGGCTTCGAGCGTCTCGCTGATCGCGGCTTGCAGTTCGCGGTTGGTGACCATGCGGTCGTAGACGCCGCTCTCGTGGGCTTCGAGGATCTCGCGTTTGGCCTCGCTGAACCTTCGCTGGATGATGTCCTCGGCCTCCCGCTTGCGCGCGCGGAGGCGCGCGAGCAATTCTTCCTCGCTGGGCGGGAGGATGAACACGCCGAAGGCATCGGGCCGGGCGGCCTTGACCTGCTTGGCGCCGGCGACGTCGATCTCGAGCACGACGACGCGGCCCTTGGCGAGGTGCGCATCGACCGCGGCGCGGGGTGTGCCATAGCGGTTGCCGAAGACCTCGGCGTGTTCGAGGAAATCGCCGGCGTCGATCATCTGCTGGAAGCGTTGGGGCGTGAGGAAGAAGTAGTCCTGGCCGTCGGTCTCTTTGGCGCTCTGCGGGCGGGTGGTGGCGCTGATGCTGAAGACCGCGCCGTCGATGCGATCGACGGCGGCGTGTGCGATGGTTGTTTTGCCGGCGCCGCTCGGGCCGGAGATCACGACGAGCAATCCGCCCGCCGCGTTGTCGGCTTGGGTCATGCCGCGATGGTACTGCGGCTATCGTGGCGGGATGCTGGATTTGCGGATCGTTTCGATCGGGGCTCTCGCGGCCCACCCGCTACGGGGTGAGCGTCAGCCCGTGCGCACGGGTCACGCCACGACGACGCTGATTCTCGCGGGTGACAACGTGATCGTTGTGGATCCGGGCTTGCCGCGTGCGGCGCTGGAGGCACGGCTGGAAGAGCGGGCGGGGCTGGTGGCGTCGGCCGTGACGCACGTGTTTCTGACGAGCTTCAAGCCGGATACGGCTCGGGGGATCTCCGCGTTCGAGTCGGCGAAGTGGTTTCTGAGCGAGGCCGAGCGGGAGGCTGTGGGCGTGCCACTGGCTCAGGCGGCCAAGCGAGTGCTGGCGCAGGAGGCCGAGGACGGACTGGATGATGATCCGCTGGCGACGGACGATGTGAAGGAAACGCTGCGCACACAGCTTGCGGTGCTTCAGCGTTGCGAGGCTGCGCCGGACAAGCTGGCGCCGGGGGTTGATCTGTTTCCGCTGCCGGGCGTGACGCCGGGGCTGTGCGGCCTGCTGCTGGCAACGGGCAAGCACGCGACGCTGGTGTGCGGCGACGCGGTGCCGACGGTGGAGCATCTGGAGCAGGGCAAGCTGCTGCCGGGTGCTGCGGATGTTGAGCTGGCGCAGGAGAGCTACGCGGAGGCGATCGAGATCGCCGATGTGCTGGTGCCGGGCCGCGACAACTGGGTGATCAATCCTACGAAGCGGCCGTTCTGAGAACGGGTATCAGCGGCGGCGCGCACGCAGCGGGACGGCGTCGCGGCGCGTGAGTACATTCTGGCATGGCGCGCACACTGCAAGACGATCTGCGGATCATTGATAATGTGCTCGGGCGCGTGCTTCGGCGCGTGCTGGGGGCTGGGTTTGCCGATGAGTTTGAGTCGTTGCGTGCGTTTGCGCGCACGGATCCGGCGGTGGATGAACATCATCCCAACTGGGAAAATGTGTACAATCAACTGACCGTAAAACTCAACACCCATGATGTAGAGGGTATCACCCCATTGGATATCGATTTGGCCACCGCGATTGAATCCATAATCGGGTAAAAGTATTTTTGCCAAAAGACGTATAGCTT
>JBCCQU010000317.1:0-3358 GCA_039208875.1 Planctomycetota bacterium | reverse complement strand
GCGGCATCGATCTCGCGCTGAATGTTCACCATGGCCAGCTTGATCAGGTCCGCAGCGGATCCCTGCACGACGCTGTTGATCGCCATGCGCTCAGCGAGGCTCTTGCGTTGCGGGTTGCGGGCGTCGATGTCGGTGATCGGGCGGCGTCGCTTCATCATCGTCTCGACGTAGCCGTGGCTGCGCGCATACTCGACGCACTCTTCGAGAAAGGTCGTGATGCCGGCAAACTTGCGCTTGTAGCTATCGATGATGTCGGTCGCCTCGCCATTGGACACGCCGAGTCGGCGGGCGAGGCCGAAGGGCGTGATGCCGTAGACGATGCCGAAGTTGACCATCTTGGCCCCGCTCCGCTGCTCGCGCGTGACGTCGTCGAGCGCGACGCTGTGGATCTGCGCAGCGACAGCTCGGTGGATGTCTTCGCCGCGTTGGAAGGCTTCGATGAGGGCGGGGTCGCGCGAGAGATGGGCCAGCAGCCGAAGCTCGATCTGCGAATAGTCGGCACTGATTAGCACCCGGCCCTCGGGCGCGACAAACGCCCGACGGATCTCGCGGCCGACGTCGGTGCGGATCGGGATGTTCTGCAGGTTGGGATCGGACGAGGACAGCCGACCGGTCGCAGCCACGGTCTGGTTGAAGCTCGCGTGGATGCGCTTGGTCTCGGGATGGATGTCATCGGTGAGCGAGGCGAGATAGGTGTTGACGAGTTTGGCGAGCTGGCGATAGTCGAGCACAAGCCCGGGGATGGGCGAGTCGATGGTTGGGTCTTGCGTGAGCTTGTCGAGCACCTCGGCGTCGGTCGAGTAGCCGGTCGTGGTCTTTTTGATCGGCTTGAGACCGAGGCCGGGCGGCTCGGCGTCGGGCTTGTTGAATAGCACCTCGCTGAGCTGCTTGGGCGAGTCGGTGTCGAAGCCGCGGCCGATGGCGTCGAGGGCTGAGTCCTGGATCTCGCTGCGCAGCTCCGCGATGCGCGTCTCCAGTCTTTCGCGTTGTCGGCTGAGTTCGTCGGGGTCGACGAGGATGCCGTTGATCTCGAGCTCGGCCAGCACGCCGACCAGCGGCATCTCCAGCGTGGTCATCAGCTCATGCAGGCCTTGCGCGCGCAGCTCGGGTTGCATGAGGCGCGCCAGCTGCAGCGTGACGTCGGCATCCTCCGCGGCGTAATCGGTCGCGCGATCGAGCGGCACGGTGTCGAACGTCCGCTGCGACTTGCCTTTCCCGATGAGATCGCTGATCGGGATGTTGGTGCGGCCGAGCAGGGCGAGTGACAGCGCGTCAAGGCTGTGGCTCGATCGCGAGGCGTCGATCAGATAGCTGGCGACCATGGTGTCGCACGACTCGGCGTGTTCGAGCCCACTTAGTTGCACGCCGGCCCGGTGCAGCACGATCAGGTCGTACTTGAGGTTGTGGCCGATCTTGGGCTTGGCTGCATCCTCGATGATCGGCCGGAGCGCATCGAGCACCGTGGTTTCGTCGAGGTGCATTTCGCCTTCGGGCGCGCGCACCGGCACGTACCAGCCTGTGCCCGGCTCGGTCGAGAACGACAGGCCGACCAGCTCGGCCAGCATCGGCCGAATGGCTGTGGTCTCGGTATCGATCGCGATTGCTTCGGCCTGGGTTAGTTCGGCGACGAGGTCGTCGAGTTCCGACTTCGTGCGCACGCAGCGGTAGCTGCCATCGACCTTGCGTTCGGCACCACTGTCCGCGGCGAACAGCGTGCCGAACGCGTCGTCGGTGTCGGCATTCGTTGAGTTGTCTGCGTCGTTATCGCTGCCGTTGCGTTGTTTGATGATGTCCTTGAGGTCGTCCTGGTAGCGGTTGAAGCCGAGCTCTCGGAGGATCGGCATGAGCGCAGCGAGATTTAGCGCATCGACATCGCAGCGGCTTGCATCGAACTCGATCGGCGCATCGGCCCGCAGCGTGACCAGCTCTCTCGACAGCGGCAGCTTGTCCGCGAACGCAGCGATGTTCTCGCGCCGCTTGCCCTTGATCTTCCAGTCTTTCTTTGGCTTGTCGGCCTGCACTTCGGCAATCACAGCGTCGAGCGTGCCAAACTCTGCCACGAGCTGGGCAGCGGTCTTGGGGCCGACACCGGGGACGCCGGGCACGTTGTCGACGTTGTCACCCATCAGCGCGAGCATGTCGACGACTTGCTCGGGAGTTATGCCGGTGTCATCAGCGAGTGATGCTGCATCGATCACGACGTCGGTGTGGATGTCGTACAGCTCAAGTGCATCGGGCTTGAGCAATTGCTTGAGGTCTTTGTCTTTGCTGACGACGCGAATGAGCTGGTCGTCGGCCCGCTGCGCAGCCACCGCGGCGATGACGTCGTCGGCCTCGAAGCCTTCGGAGCCGATGCACGGCACGCCGATGGCCTTGAGCAACGACAGGCACCGCTCGACTTGTTGCGGCAGGTCTTCGGGCGGTGCGTCGCGGGTTGCTTTGTATTCGGGATACAGCTGCGAGCGGAACGTGCCGCGATCGCCTGAGACATCGAGCGCGACCGCGATGCTGTGCGGCCCGCCGTGCTCGCCGGCGTGTCCCTCGCCGCGCAAGAGCTTGAGCAGCATGCCGACGAAGCCGAACGTGAGGTTGGTTGGTTCGCCGGTGACGGGGCTGGTCATCGGCGTGCGGATGGCGTGATATGCCCGGAAGAACTGGGCGTAGCCGTCGATCAGGTAGAGCGTTCGCATGTTGGTCAGGTTGTTGTCGCGATGGGGCTGCTGCGATTCGCGAGGCGATCGTGCAGGCTTTCGGCGTCGGCGTGCAGGCTGCGCAGCCGTTCGATATACGCAGCGCTGGGTTCGACATCGCGGCGTGTCATCACGTTGCCGGCGGTTTCGAGAAACTTGTCGAAGCGGTGAAGCGACCTGCCGGCGTCGCTGTGCCACGTGAAGGGCGGCACACAGCCGGTGATGGGGTCGGCCGTTGCGAACATGCAGCCAAGATGAATGACCGCTCCGGTCATAAGCCGCGAACCGATACCGATCTTGCTGTGATCGCCGATCATCGCGCCGAGGAATCGCTCGCCGGTGGGCTCGGGTTCGCGTTCGGGCAGCGCTCGCGCAGCGATGTGGCTGTAGGTATTGAGCAGATTCGAGTTGTCGGTGCCGGCCCCGAGATTCGCCCACTCGCCCACGTAGCTATCGCCGAGGAAGCCGGCGTGCCCTTTGTTGGCGAAGGCCTGGAAGATGCAGCCCTGCACCTCGCCGCCGACTTTGCATACCGGTCCGAGCGCGAGCGGCCCTCGCAGGATGGATTGCTCGTGCACCACGCAATCGGAGCCGATGCTGACCGGGCCGACGATGACCGCGTTGGGCCTGATCACGCTGCCCTCGGCGATACTTGCGCCCTCCAAATG
>JBCCQU010000316.1:0-3358 GCA_039208875.1 Planctomycetota bacterium | reverse complement strand
GTTATCGCGGATGTGGAACAGCCCGGGCAGCGCATCGGCACACCCGAATACATGAGCCCCGAGCAGTTTGAGGGGCAAACGAATATTGACACGCGGTCAGACGTCTACGCACTCGGTGTGCTTCTTCTTGAGCTTCTTGCCGGGGTGCCACCGAAGGAGCGACTGTCGAGCAAGCAAGAAGTAGATATCGAAGCAGTGTTCAGAGGAGAAGGCTCCGGCCGTTCACTCCCGCGCGGTGTTCGATGGGTCCTGCAAAAGGCACTCGATGTCGACATCGAAGAACGCTACGACTCGGTTAGTGCGCTCGCGGCGGATGTTGAACGGGTGCTTACCTTCGAGCCTGTCGATGCCGGCCCAAGGTCTGCGGCCTATCGCTTGACGATGTTCGTGCGAAAGTATCGCGTCGCTGTCGCCGTTAGCCTGCTTGTCCTCTCATCCTTGCTCCTCGGACTGGTCGGCACGTCGCTGGGCTTCCAACGGGCTGTTGCTGAGGCGGGGCGCGCTCGCCAGGCCGAGTCAGATGCACGGCGTGAGGCATCGCGCGCAATACGCGTCACAAGCTTCCTACGCGATTTGCTCGCCAGCGCCGAGCCGCGGATTGCACTTGGTGCTGATGCTTCGGTGCTCATCTCGCTTGTCGACGACGCGCGAGCGAGCCTCGACTCGGACACACCGTTGCTCCGCGATGTCGCATTGGTCGCCGATCTCCGGACAACGCTCGGTGAGGTCTATTTGGCATTAGGCCAGCTGGATCTCGCGGAGGAGCAGGCGGATCTCGCCATCGCGGCGGCTAATCGTGCCGGACGCACATTTGTGACCCGAGCGGCAGTGCTGAGAGCTGGCATCCTCGCAGAACGAGGCGACTACGAACAGGCCCTCGCTGAATTCGACCGCATGGATGCACAGCTCAGGACCAAGGACAGCCCAGAGTTAGTGCTCATCGACCTGCTGCAGGAACAAGGGCCTGCCCTGTACAAGGCAGGACGGCTCGATGCCGCTAGAGATGTGCTTTTCGAGGCCTATGAGCTATCTGACGCAGCGGCAGATCCGCGACGAGCATCGACGCTCGCGAACGATCTTGGGCTGGTGCTGGCTGATTTAAGCAAGCTCGATGAAGCAGAGGAGCTCTTGCGGACTGCGCTGCGTATCCGCGTGGACACGTTCGGCCCGAACCACCCGGACGTCGCCATCACAAACATCAACCTCGGCTGGGTCGCAGTGGCTCGCGACGATCTTGACACTGCTGTGGAGCTCACCAAAGCCGCACTCGATATCCAGCGACAGATATTGCCGCCGATGCACGTCGCTCTTGCCAACGGGCTCAACAACCTTGGTGTGCTCAACCGGAGACTCGGCGATTTGGATGCCGCAGCAGGGTTCTACGCCGAGTGCCTTGAGATTTGCGAAGCAAACTTTGAACCCGGCCACCCACAGCTTGAGACGATCCGGAGCAACTTCGGCCGGCTCGAGGCAGCCCGTGGCAACATCGAACGTGGGTATGAGCTCTGCCGAACTGCGCATGAAGCGCTTCTGGACGCTGTCGGACCAGACGATTCGAGAACAGCCATCAACGGCTTGTTGCGCGCGCGGCTTGCTTTGCAACTGAGTCGCACACGTGAAAGCCTCGAACTGGCTGAAGAAACTGTCCGTGTGCTCCAGACGATCAGGAGCGCCGAAGATCTGGAGTTGCTCGACGCAAAGGGGCTGCGTCTGGAGTCGTTGCTCGAACTCGGCCGCGTCGAGGAAGTCTCCGAACTGCTTGTGAGCTTTCGCCAGAGCGTCGAGCTCGTGGAGACAGATCGGTACGACGAATTGCTCGACCGAATCAACGAAAGCCTAGCGGAAGCACCATGTGCCGCTGCCGGCGACGAGTAACGGCGCACTAAACGACACCACGCGACCGGCAATCTGTTCGATATTTGCTAAAACCCTTTTCAGAGCTCGTTCGAGATCGTGGAATCTGATGACGCCCGTATTTCTGACAAGGGGCAGCACTTGCTGGCGGCCGATGCGAGCACACGCACTATCTGCGGCTGATGGACTCGCCCGAAGATCAGAGGTGGTTCTCATCGAGCGACCCGCATCCACGCCCCATCTTGCGGACGGAGATAGCCAATAAACAGGAGCCTACGAAGAACTGCGGTTGCCTCCCGGCCCGGCGTGCTTTCTTGTAGCAGCACTTTGCGGAGCCCGATGTAACGCCCCCGCATCACCATCGGCTCGGTGTGATCTCCGACGCCGTGGACATGCAGTGCAATGTGGCCGCTGCCGTGGGTTTTATTGCACGTGTCGGCTGCTGTTATGCCATTGACCCATGTGCGAAAGTGCCGCTCCTCCGCCACTATTCAAGTACGATTCCACTCGCCGGGCTTCGTGCTCGATTACACGTGCGGATCGTCAGCCAGCGGGTAAATCCGGTCCATGATCAAGCCCGAGCCGACGATGCTGCGGAAGTAAGCTGGTGCTGTGAGATCGAGTCCGACCTGCGAGCCGCGGAGCCCGCCCCGCCGATTCGTGATGCCGCCATCGACAGCACTCCGGATCTAAACACCGATGTTGAAGCAATCGAGTTACTCGGTGGCCATGAGTGGTACTGGCTTTGGCGGACGATGTCGGGCCCCTGCCGGGCCGACGGCACCGCCTGAGTTCCTTTCATCAACTGCTGTGAGAACCGGTATGAGGGTTCGGTGGATCCTCGCAAAGCGGCAGGCGGTGTATCTGCTCGCGGTACGCAATCCGAGCGACAGCGACAGCCAGCACAGCAACGCAGGCACGTGACTCGTGCATGGCGGGGTCCTCGATGCAGCTCGGATGGCGTGCGCCCGGCGAGCTGCGGAGCCCGGCGCCGGTCGGGGTGGTGAGCTCCCGACGGCGACAGTGTGCGCAAGGTGATGCGGAAATGCAACGAGCCCCGGGGACCAACCCGGAGCTCGTCGCGATGCCTGTGTGCCCGTCCCCGGGCGACCTCGGCGGGTCTGGTCGTCGGTCAAGGGGCCGACGATCAAGAGCGGGTGAGCGGATTCGAACCGCCGACATTCACGTTGGCAACGTGACGCTCTACCACTGAGCTACACCCGCTTGGGTGATTTGCTTCAGGGTCCGGTGTGGGACGGCCTGTCGCGGAGGGAAAGGTAGACGCGTTTCCTTGGCGCGTCAATGCCGGGTGTATTGCGTGAGGCTTAGAAGGGGCGGGGGGTAACGGCTGGGCGGGTTGTTGGGGCGGGTTATTGGGGCGGTTGTTGGGGTTGGTGACGCCTGATCACGGGGTGGGATGAGCGCGTGGTCGTCTCGGTGGTTGCGGGGCCGTCAGGCTTACTGGCCCTTGGCCCGTTCGATGGCGTCGACGACTTCGCGGCTT
>JBCCQU010000315.1:0-3362 GCA_039208875.1 Planctomycetota bacterium | reverse complement strand
TCGTAACCCACAAAAAGGGCATAAGCCTCGACGGCACCAACCCCACGCTGCTGTACGGCTACGGCGGGTTCCAGATCTCGCTCACCCCGCGCTTCAGCACATTCCGATCTGTCTGGCTCGACATGGGTGGCGTGTATGCGGTCGCGTGCATCCGCGGCGGCGGCGAGTACGGCAAGACGTGGCACGACCAAGGCATCAAGACAAACAAGCAGAACGTCTTCGATGATTTCATCGCCGCAGCCGAGTTCCTCATCGACGAGGGCTACACCTCGCCGGATCACCTCGGCATCCAAGGCGGTTCTAACGGCGGGCTGCTCGTCGGCGCGTGCATCACGCAGCGGCCAGATCTATTCGGGGCCGCGATTCCCGCAGTCGGCGTGCTCGACATGCTCAGGTTCGATCTCTTCACCATCGGCCATGCGTGGCGCAGCGACTACGGCTACCCAGCGGAGAACGAAGACGAGTTCCTCGCAAACCTCGCATACTCGCCGTATCACAACCTGCAATCGGGCACCTGCTACCCGCCGACGCTGATCACGACAGCCGACCGCGACGACCGCGTCGTCCCCCTGCACAGCTTCAAGTTCGCCGCGGCGATGCAGCACGCCCAATCGCGAAGCTGCGACAACCCGGTCCTGATCCGTATCGAGACGCGGGCCGGCCACGGCGCGGGCACGCCGCTCAGCAAGCGGATCGAGCAGGTCGCGGATGAGTATGCGTTCCTCGGCGAGCACCTCGGCGCCAGCCTCAAGTAACCAAAGCGACGGCGCAGAAAGAAACCGCCGGAGGCGGCTCCAAGCGTCTCCTCCAAACGCTCGGTCACTTGCCTGCAACGGCGGTCTGTTTCACACTAAGTCTTGATGAAACAACGTGATACGGTCATCGCACTCGGACTGTCCGCTTACGAGGACAGTACAGCTTGAGGCTCGTCGGTGCAACACCGTCAAGATATGAATTCGTGCGATTCATGAGATAACTCGCGACGCATGTCACACTTCTGGGCCAATTGCCCCACGCGCCCATTGAGGTGCCATACTCGCTGACAACATAGGCAATTTCGACGAGGCAGCTCTTCCAACGTCAGGAACATGGTTGCAATGATGTTCGGAGAACTTACACTGCGCACGTGCATGCGTCGCCACTCGTCGCGGCGCATCGTTTCAAGGTTTGGAGGAGACAAGTGATGAGCAAGACATTCGCAGCAGTTGTTTTGGCAGCCGGAGCGTCTCTGGCGTCGGCTCAGGTGGCATTGATCGGCAATCTGCCAGCCCCGGGAGCATCGCTTTCGTTCGGCTCGCAAATCAACTCGAGCGGAGCCGCCAAGGCGTATTCGTTCACCATGCCCGCTGCCGGCGACGACTATTTCCTCGAGACCGTCGACGTCGCGATCACCTCGTTTACAGCCGGTGATTCAGTCACCTTCAGCATCCGCGCCGACGACGGCAGCCTCAACCCGACGGGCTCCACGCTCGGCTCGGTCACCGTGACCTCCGACGGCTCGACCACAGAGGGAATCTTTTCGCTCGACTTCGCCCAGAGCGTCACGCTCGAAGCCGGTTCGCTGTACTGGCTGCGGGCCGATCTCGCCGCCGGCTCGGCATCGGGCATCGGCTGGGGCCGCGAGAGCCCGGCCGTCGCACCCACAGGTTTCATCGCCGACACCGGCGGCTACCGCTTCCGTTCCAGCTCCAACGCCAATTGGGGCGGCTCCAGCGTCTTCAACACGTTCCAGATCAACGGTTCGGTCGTGCCCACGCCGGGCGCCGCCGCGATCCTCGGCCTCGGCGGTCTCGCCGCGGCCCGTCGCCGTCGCTGATCCGAGCGCCGCACCGATCGCTTGATCAGGTGCGGCCAACGACACACCACGGGCCGTTCGATGCAAGTCGGGCGGCTCTCTTTTTGCGTCTCACTTCGCGAACACCTGCCCTCGATCCGCAAACGCCTTGAACTCGATCGCATTGCCGGACGGGTCTCGCAGGAACATCGTGGCCTGTTCGCCCGGTTCACCCGCGAAGCGGACATACGGCTCGATCACGAAGTCTGTCCCCGCCGCCTTCAGTCGCTCGGCCAACGTGTTCCAATTTGCCATGTCGAGGATCAGCCCGAAGTGCGGCACCGGCACCGCGTGCCCATCCACAGCGCTTTCCGCAGCATCCACCGGCCGATCCGTTCCATGCCCAGGTGTCAGGTGAGCGACGATCTGATGGCCAAACAGATCAAAGTCGATCCACTGTTCGCTGCTCCGTCCCTCTTTGCATTGCAGCACGTCGCCGTAGAACCGCCGTGCTTCGGCGAGATCACGAACCGGAAACGCGAGATGGAACAACGGCGGCTCATTGGTCTGTGTCATGCTGCGAGCATACTCCTCGGCCTAGCTCAGCCAGTCCTCAGCCGCGAGCCGTTCCGGCACATATGTCTCAGTCACGTAGCTGATATCGATCGTAATGAGTGATTCGACTTCCATCTTGAAGCCGTTGCTCATCATGCCCTTGATCTCGCGCTGCCATCCCTTGTGGTCCTTGAACCACGGATACTCCGCGATCTGCTTGGCTCGCTGCTTGTCGCGATCATTCAACTCGATCTGCACATCGTCGGTCAGGCCGCACGCCTGATAGTCCTTCGCGCGGATGCCAAGGAACTTCGCATCGGGTATCGCGAGCCGTTCCGATTCAAACGCCAGGCTGATCGAGCCCTGCTTGATCACGCTGTAGATGTAATGCCCCCACGGATCGCAGTCGAGCAGGCAGATGATCGGCAGCCCGTGCTCCTTGTTGAGCCGGTGCAGCATGCGTCGCACGCCCCGCGGCGGCTGGCCCGAGCCCTCCGTCAAGATGCAGTTGTGCGTCTTCCAGAACTTGTCCTCGTTGAACCGCTGCCACACCGTGTCCTTTTCGACGTGCAGCACAAAGTCAGCCTCGACATCCTTGAACTCGATGACATCCGGCTCGCAGATGCTCGGAATCGCGTAGCCGCCCGAGCCCATGCGCCGGCAATCGATCGTGTCGCCAGCGTCGACGACCGTGATATTGCCAACCATCGTGCCGCGCTTCTTCGCAAACACGTGCAGCTCTTCACGCAGCGAGCCAAGCGTCACCTCGAGATCTTCGAGGATGCCGTCCGACTCAGTCTGATCGTTGAACGTCTTCTCTTTCGTGCCCTGAATGGTGTGCAGGCTCTTGTAGAACATGCCACGAAGGCTCGATGTCTTGCCTTGGCCGATGAGGTCCTTGATGCTCTGGCCATGCAGCAGCGTCTGCATGAACTTCCGCGCCTGCCCCATGTTGAACAGCTGTCGTTCTTGCTCGTCCGGCCCCATCTGCAGGATGCCGCGCGACTTGTTCCATCGCGTGTTGTTTTTCGAC
>JBCCQU010000314.1:0-3367 GCA_039208875.1 Planctomycetota bacterium | reverse complement strand
GAGGTCGGTGTCGTCCTCGGGCTTGACGTCGACGATGAGGTTGCCGTTGTCGGTGAGGAAGAGTTGGCCCTGCATGGTGCGGCGGACGACGCTGTGCAGGCCGAGCTCTCTCAGGCCGGCGCGGATACTGGCGACGCCGAAGGCCATGACCGCGATCGGCAGTGTCTTATTCGTGCAGAGGCGATCGACGACTTTGCTTTCGTCGACCATATAGACGCATCGCTCGCTGGCCCACGCGACCATGCGCTCGCGTGCCATCGCGCCGCCGTAGCCCTTGAGCATGCCGAGTTGCGGGTCGACCTCGTCGGCGCCGTCGAAGAGGAAGTCGACGCTTTCGCACATGGCGAAGTCGCGAACGGGCAGGCCGTGGAACCGCGCGAGCGACTCGGTCGCGTGGCTCGTGCAGACGCACGCGATGTCGAGCTGCTCAGCCTTGACACGCTCGCCGAGGGCTGCGACGCCGCGGGCGGCGGTGCGTCCGGTGCCGAGGCCGACGGTCATGCCGGACTGGATTTCGGCAACTGCGGCTTCGGCGAGGGCGTCTACTGTTTGCTGCTCGGTCATTTGCGATCTCCGCGGTGTCTGGCCGGGATCATTGGCACGTTTCGGCGGGCCGTCCGCAACGGCCTGCACGCAGCGGCGAGTTGCGTCGATTGTTCGGGGAATGAAGGGCGTTTATGGCTGGCGAACTGAGCCGCATCGTGATCGCGACAGGCAACCCGCACAAGGTGGCCGAGCTTGAGGCGATCTTCGCGGACGTCGATGGGCTGGACGGCGTGGAGTTGGTGGGGCTTGCCGATCTGCCGGGGCCGGACGGCGGCTGGCGCGAGCCGATCGAGGACTCGGGCACCATCGAGGGCAACAGCGAGCTCAAGGCGCTCGACTATGCCGAGCAGACCGGGCTGCCGTGCATCGCGGACGACAGCGGCCTCGAGGTGGATGCGCTGGGCGGTGCGCCGGGCGTGATCTCGAGCCACTACTGCACGGACGGTGAGGAAGTTGGTTGGCCGCGCGACAAGCGTGATGCGGAGAACAACGCGAAGCTGCTGCGCGAGATGGAGGGCGTGAAGCCGGAGCTTCGCACAGCGAAATTTGTGTGCGTGATGACGCTCGCGATGCCGGGGCGTGATGTCGTTGCGAGAACGCGCGGCGAGTTCGTTGGGCAGGTAGGTGAATCGCCAGCGGTGCCACGTGGTGAGCACGGCTTTGGCTATGACCCCCTGTTTCTCGTCGGCCCTGAGCATACCTTGACCGCGGCGGAGCTACCAAAGGCTGAGAAGAACGCGATCAGTCATCGAGCCAAGGCGGCGCGTGCGATGGCGAAGGCAATCGCTCGAATCGTTAAGTCGGAGGAAGATTGAATTGTTCTGTCAGTGTGATAACTCGCGCTGCGTACGCGAGCATATCTCGACTTGTCACGGTACTTTTTGACACATCCAGTGACTTCTTCGGGCGGATCACTCTGAGTGGGTAGTGCTCTGATCGCCGTCGGATGAGTGCCCTGCTGGCATCGCCATCTAACGCGATCACACCCCGTAGCCCGGCCAGAAGCTCTATCCACCTGTGCGGACCGCTGCAATCTATCCCATTCACCTTGAGATTCGGCCGCACTTTTCTCAGCACGTCGACGAGCATGTCTGCTGCCGGTCCGCCCGACACCAAGCCCACAGGAGCGCTAACCAGATCACCGACCGCGCGTGCTTCTACAAGCAACTGTCTCTCATCACGGACGAGCCAGCCCCATCGCGCAACAAGAGCGTCGAGCAAGAGTCCGACATCTCCAGACTGCCTGTATCGCTTGACTAGAAAGCTGAGTGCGACATCTACCTCCTCCGTTACTACACGCTCCGGCTTACGCCTCGCAACTACCGCCCTCACCCAGCGACACACCAGTGTGATGTCACTCGACGTCCCATGTCTTGCCACGACGTGGACCGCCGGTCCTTTCAGGCGAGAGGCTGATGCATCGAGCGCGTGACGGGCGATTTCAAGCCCGCGTGTCGGATCAGCCTTGGCAATTGCCCAAAGTGCTTGTGCTGACACCTCTTCCGAGCTTCGGTCCATGAGTGGCTCTAGCTGCCCAACGCAGGTGCGAGGAATGAACACGGGTGAATTTACAAGCGCATGAAGCACCTCAGCAATTCCATCTGCCGACATACGAGATGTTGCTTCAAGCACCGAACTAATGTCGGCGGGATCGCCACCAATCCGCCGAATGTAGCTCGCAGTTTCCGAGGGCAGCATCACGGGGACACGATACGAAAAAGCCCCGACGCTGAACACCGGGGCTTGGGTGGGTCTGGTTCGTGAGAGACGCTTAGTCCTTCTTCTCGTCCTTCACTTCGTACTCAGCATCGATCACGTCGTCATCGGCTGCAGCTGATGCATCGGCCTGTCCATCGGGGCCACCCTCGGGTGCACCGGTAGCTTGGGCAGCCTGCTCGTACATGATCTTGCCGAGCTCGCTGGACGCGGCTTCGAGCTCGGCGACCGCTGCCTGGATGGCTGCGATCTCGTCGCCCTTGAGCTTGTCCTCGACGTTGGAGATGGCCGACTCGATCTTGGAGCGGACATCGCCCTCGACCTTGTCGCCGTGCTCTTCCAGAGCCTTGCGGATCTGATGAACGCTGGCTTCGGCCTTGTTCTTGAGGTCGACGAGTTCGCGACGCTTCTTATCGTCCTCGGCATGGGCTTCGGCGTCGGCCTTCATCTTGTCGATCTCGTCGGACGACAAGCCGCCCGAGTTCTCGATGCGAATGTTCTGGCTCTTGCCGGTGGCCTTGTCGGTCGCCGTGACCGCGAGGATGCCGTTGGCATCGATGTTGAACTCTACCTCGATCTGCGGCGTGCCACGCGGAGCGGGCGGGATGCCCTCGAGCGTGAACTTGCCGAGCGTGCGGTTGTCGCGGGCGAACTCGCGTTCGCCCTGCAAGACGTGGATCTCGACGCTCGGCTGATTGTCAGCTGCGGTCGAGAAGGTTTCCTTTTTAGACGACGGGATGGTCGTGTTGCGCTCGATGAGCTTGGTCATCACGCCGCCGTAGGTCTCGACGCCGAGGCTGAGCGGTGTAACGTCGAGCAGCAGCACGTCCTTGACGTCGCCCTGCAGCACGCCGCCCTGGATCGCAGCACCGATCGCGACCACTTCGTCGGGGTTGACGCTGCGGTTGGGCTCCTTGCCGAAGATCTCCTTGGCAAGCTCTTGCACGCGCGGCATGCGGGTCGAGCCGCCGACGAGGACGACCTCGTCGATGTCGCCGGTCTTGAGCCCGGCGTCGGCCAGCGCGGTCTCGCAGGGCTGACGCAGCCGTTGGAACAGGTCGTCGCAGATCTGCTCGAACTTGGTCCGCGTGATGGAAATCATCAG
>JBCCQU010000313.1:0-3371 GCA_039208875.1 Planctomycetota bacterium | reverse complement strand
GTCCCCCCTCTATATCCGAGACCTCGCCCGCATCCCGAGCCGCGGCGAGTTCCCGCTCGAGCTCGTCCACAAGCTCGTCCGACAGCACGTGCTCGACCTGATCGACCGACCAATCGACATGGCTCGGCGCGACGTCTGCGTAACTGATGAGGTAGCGTTCCCAGAGCGCATGATTGCGGGCGACGCGACGGCCCCGCTCGCGGCCGACATCGGTGACTCGGTACGTCTCGCTGGCTGCATCACGGACGAGCAGGCCGCGACGCTGCAACCGCCTCAGCACGAGTGCTCGGAAGACGGGCGACCAGCCGCGGCGGTGCGACAGGCGTTCGATCGCGGGCCGATCGAGCGAGTTGTTGTCGGATGCGTTGAGCAGATCGTGGGCGAATTCGAGCAGGTGATCGCCGCCGATGCGAAGGCGGAGAGCGATGCGGCGAATAGCCGAAGCTGCCGCGCCGCGGTTGGGCGCGCAGATAAGGCTGATGGCGAAGACGGCGCCGGCGACGAGCACGATGACGGGACCGGTCGGCATGTTGCTGAAGGTGCCAGACAGCGCGGCGCCGAAGTAGGCGCTGCCCGCACCGATGCTGCCCGAGATGACAACGAGCTTCCAGAGGCGTTCGGTCCAGAAGCGTGCGGCGACGGGCGGGATGACGAGCATCGCGACGACCATGATGAGGCCGACGGCCCGCAGGCCCGCGACGGTGACGAGCACGACGAGGGCCATCATGGCGATATCGAGCAGCGACACCGGCCAGCCGTCGACGCGGGCGAAGCTGTCGTTGAAGCAGACGATTGCAAATTCTTTGAGCAGCAGCACCGTGGCAATGACAGCGACGGCTGCGAGCGCGGCCATAGTCGCGACATCGGCGCGCAGCATGGTGGCGGCGCTGCCGAAGATGAAGTGATCGATACCGGCCGAGCCGCTGGGCTCGTTGGCTTGGATGTACGTCAGGCCGACGACGCCGGCGCCGAAGAAGACGCTGAGGACGATGCCGATGGCTGCGTCTTCGGTGAGCCGGCTGAAGCGGAGGATGCCGTGCATGGCCAGCACGCCGAGGATGCCGGTAGCCGCGGCGCCGATGAGTAACACGCCGAATGATCGGCCCTCGAAGCCAAGCCAGGCAGCGACGAGAAAAGCGAGCGCGATGCCGGGCAACGCGGCGTGGCTGATGGCGTCGGCCACGAGTGATCGGCGGCGGAGCAGCGCGAACACGCCAACGATGCCGGCGGCGAAGCCGAACAGCGCGGTGCCGGCCACGACGAGCGACGTGTTGTAGCCGCTGCGGAAGGTCATCGCCTCGACGAAGTCGGCAAGCTTGCTCGGAAGGTCGGCCTGCACCGATTAAACCTCACCGGCAGCGGCGCGGGCGACCGCATCGGCGGCCTCGGACAGCAGCGTGAGACGCCCGCCGTAGGTCTTCTGCAGGTTGTCGGACGTGAAGACCTTGGACACCGGCCCGGCGGCGACGACACGCATGTTCAGCAAGATGACATCGTCGAAATAGGTCCGCACGGTTTGCAGGTCGTGATGCACCACGATGACCGTCTTGCCGAGAGACTTCAGCTCTCGGAGCACCTCGACGATGGAGCGCTCGGTGGCTGCGTCGACGCCGGCGAATGGCTCGTCCATGAAGTAGAGATCAGCCTCTTGCGCGAGGGCACGCGCGAGGAAGACGCGTTGCTGCTGGCCGCCGGAGAGCTGGCTGATTTGCCTGTGCGCGTAGTCGCGCATGCCGACGCGATCGAGGCAATCGAGGGCCGCACGCTTGTGCTTGCGAGTGACCGGCAGACACCAGCCGATGCGGCGATACCGGCCCATGCACACAACGTCGAGGGCCGACACCGGGAAGTCCCAGTCGACGCTTTCGCGCTGCGGCACGTAGCCGATGCGCGTGCGCACGCGGCGGTACGGCAGGCCCCAAAACTCGACCTGGCCCGAGGCGCGTGGCACGAGGCCGAGGCACGCCTTGATGAGCGTGCTCTTGCCAGCGCCGTTCGGCCCGACGATCGCGATGAGGCGATTCGGCGCTGCGTCGTACTCGACATCCCACAGCACTGGCTTGCGGTGGTACGCCACCGTCACCGCGTGCACGGAGAGCGGGCTGTCGGCCGAGTGCTCCGGGCGTTGCGAGAGCAGCGAGGGCTCGGGGGATGAATGGACGATCGGCGACATGCCGGCTGGGCCTCAGTTTCTCGGCCGTTGACTCGGACGCTTACTCGCCGGTTTCAGCGAGTTGGCCGTTGAGCCCGCGGGCCGGTGCCTCTCCACCGAGCGCACGGGCGATGGTGGTGACGTTGTGATCGATCATGCCGACGTATGTGCCCTCGTAGGTGCCCTCGTCGCCCATGGCGTCGCTGAAGAGCTCGCCGCCGATGATGACGTCCTGGCCGCGAGCCTTCGCGCCCTCGATGAGCGCCTGCACGTTGCGATCGCTGACGGTCGACTCGATAAACACGGCACCGATCTGGCGTTCGACGATGAGATCGACGAGTGCCTCGATTTCGGTGCTGCCTGCCTCGGCTTCGGTTGAGATGCCCTGCACGCCGACGACTTCGTAGCCGAAGCGGTCGCCGAAGTACTGGAACGCGTCGTGGGCGCTGATGAGGACACGGGCTGACTCGCTGACGCTGTCCAGCACTAAGTCTGCGTAGGCATCGAGCGTGTCGATCTGAGCGATGTAGGTCTGGGCGTTGGCGCGGTAGATGCGCTCGCCGTCGGGGTCGAACTCGATGAGTTCGTCGCGGACGACCTCGACGACATCGCGCCAGAGGCCGGGATTCATCCAAACGTGCGGATCAAACTGGTCTTCGTACTCGTCGGAGCCGAGCAGACCGGCCTCGTCGAGTTGATCGGCTGCGAGGATGACGGGCGTTCCGGCCTCGGCGAGGCTCGTGAGCGCTTCGTCCATGCGGCCCTCGAGCTTGAGGCCGTTCATGAAGACGATGTCGGCGCCGAGCAGCCGCTGGATGTCCGAACGCGTCGGGCTGTACAGGTGCGGATCGACGCCGGGCTTCACGAGCAGCGTGACGTCGGCGCGGTCGCCGGCGACGTTGGCCACGACGTCGGACAGCATGCCGATGGTCGCGATGATCTTGATCGGTGCATCGCCCGCAGCCTGCTCATCGCTGGCTGAATCCGCAGCCGGTTCGCCCGAGCCGCAACCGAGCATGGCGAGTGATGTGAAGACGATTAGTGCCAATGTCGGCAGTGCGTTTCGTAAGGTCATCGGAGGTCCTCCAGTGCTTGCCCATCAGGGCCGATGGTTCAGAAGCGTCGGGTCAGCCCGGCAAAGACGGTGAGATCATCGGTCGAGTCGTCATCGAGCCCGACCTGCACGCCGGCGTCGAATTGCGTGTCTTCGTTGACGAGG
>JBCCQU010000312.1:0-3377 GCA_039208875.1 Planctomycetota bacterium | reverse complement strand
CTCGACGCCCTCTCGCCCGTCGCGCAGCAGCAGCGTCGTGAGCGCGGGGCCGAGCGTTTTGCCAACAATCAGGCCGCCCATGGAGTGGCCGACGATGGCGCACGTCGATTCGTGCCGTTCGTCGGTGACATCGGCGAGGCGGAAGAACGCTTCGCGGGTGTTGTACGAAACCATCCGCTGGGCTGCCGCTTGCCGCCCCCAGAACGTCGCATCGCCCTGGATCGGCAGGGCCGATGATCGTCCACGCCAGCCGATGAACACGCCGACAACATGCCGCGGGATGTTTTCCGCAGCCCGGGCTTGCTCGGCCATGATGTCTTCAATGCGGCGGCGGAAGCGCGGCACGCTCTCGAAGTTCGGATCGGCGTTGTTCTTCCAGCCGTGCACGAAGACCAGCACGATGATGCCGTTCTCCTGCTCAGCATTCCGTTGGCGGATCAGTTCGACCGTGTCGTCGAGCTGCTGCCGATCCCAGAACATGCCGTGCTCGTCGAACTCGATGATCGCGAGGTCGGCCGTGGCCTTCGGGTGCTCGGCCAGCGTGACAGCCGAGATGTACTGCTCGGGCTCGGGGTTGTACATCTTGTGCGCAACGCAGCCGCTCATCGGTGGTAGCGTCAAAGCCGCAAACAATGCGGTTGTCAGCAGCTTCATCGATGTCGTTAGCGAAACCCTGCGAGCGCAGCGATCTATGATGCCCATCCGTGCAGACTATCGCCGGCGCACAACAAGGGCGGCTGCGTGTTTCCACACAACCGCCCGGAGGGAGAAAGAGAGAGTCCAAGTCGCCCGCGCCGTCCTTGGCGCGAGCGTTGAAATCGTTGATTAGTCGAGCAGCGACGCAGCCTCGGCCACGGTCTCGGTCAGTTGCTCAGCAATCTGGTTGAACTTGTCGAGGCTCAAGCCGATCGCATCGAGCACCGCCTGATCGGGCACGAGGTCCACGATGTCGTGGCGGTACGCATCGGGCAATGAGCCAGCAAGCCGGTCGGCCAGATAGATCACGCAAGGCAGGCTGCGTGCATCGGCCGGCGCCGCCATCGGATCGTGATGGAACGCCGTGACGTTGACGAAGCTGCTCGGGAAGCGCCACCGCTCGCACAGGGCAGCTCCAAACTGGCAATGATCCGCACCAAAGATCTGCTGTTCGATCTCGCGCATGTCGTTGGCCGGCGCACCGTCCGCATCGATGCCCAGGCTCTCGACCACGTCGATGAGCTTGGCCCGGTCGTACTGCATCTCGACCATGACGCCGATGTCGTGGATGAGCCCCGCGAGAAAGGCCTCATCTCCCAGGCCCAGCTTCAGGGTGTCGTTCACGAGCTTGGCAGCCGCAGCCGTCGCAGCCGAGTGCGACCAGATCTCGCGGGCGCTGAACCTCGGCGTCAGGTCGCCGCCGCGATACAGCTTGGCGAGGCTGGCCGCGATGGCGATGTTCTTCACCGCGTTGAGCCCAAGCAGCACGATGGCCCGGTTGACGCTGGCGACCTGTCCCGGCAGCCCATAGAACGACGAGTTCACCACCTTGAGGATTCGGCTGCACAGAGCCGGATCGCCCGAGATGACGTCGTGCAATTCCTGGGCTGTCGAGTTGGGGTTCTCAACCAGCTCGATGATGCGGCTGGTGACCTCGGGCAGCGTTGCGATGTGCCCGATCTCGCGGATCGCTGCTGCGACCGTCTCTTCTTGCTTCGTCGTGGCGCTCATGGCGTCTCCCTACGCGCGGCGTTTGCCAAGCAATCGGCAACCAAGCCGCCCGACTTCGGTCGCGGACGAACGCAGGAAGTGAAATCTTGAGCTTGCCTCGGTAGCGAGGCACACCCGGCGCCGAGGCCACGAGCATGAGGAACGGTTCTCGGACTCGGCCCGCGGCTCCGCCGGTCTCTATCATCGCGACCGAGCGCGACTCGGCTCAGCCAGTGCGCCACCATGCCTCTCACCCGACCGGAGCCACCATGGCCGACAGCAAGCAAACCATCTCCATGGACGACCTGATGGCGTTGTGCAAACGCCGAGGCTTCATCTATCAAGCCAGCGAGATCTACGGCGGCATCAACGGCTTCTGGGACTACGGCCCGCTCGGCACCCACCTCAAAAACAACCTCCGCCAAGCTTGGTGGCAGGACTGCGTCATGAAGGGAGCCAACGGCCAGACCGGGCCCGACGGCAACCCGATCTCGATCGTGCCGATCGATTCGTGCATCATCCAGAACCCCAAGGTCTGGGAAGCATCGGGCCACGTCGGCGGCTTCAACGACCCGATGATCGACTGCAAGGAGTCCAAGAGCCGGTACCGCGCCGACCATGTGCGTGCCTTGGCTGAAGCCGGCAAACGTGACACTGCGCCGGTGTTCGCCTTCATGCCCGACTCAGACAGCGAGAAAAAGCAACGCAAGGCTGCCAGCAAGAAGTTCGGCGATGGTAATGTCGAAGAGTTCGACCTCATCGAGCTCGGCGACGACTTTGCCCACGTGCTCGGGCCCGACGCAGCCAGCCTCGGCACGCTCACCCCACCTCGTGCCTTCAACCTCATGTTCGACACCATCCCCGGCGCGATCCGCGACGAGGCCAACAAGGCCTATCTGCGTCCCGAGACCGCGCAGGGCATCTTCATCAACTACAAAAACGTGCTCGACTCGACCCGCGTCCGCGTGCCGTTCGGCATCGCCCAGACCGGCAAGGCGTTCCGCAACGAGGTCACGCCGCGCAACTTCACGTTCCGGTCGCGCGAGTTCGAGCAGATGGAGATCGAGTTCTTCTGCCATCCCGACGACGCCAACGACTGGTACACGTTCTGGCGCGATTGGCGTATGGCCTGGTGGCAGAGCCTGGGCCTGGCTGGCGAGAACTTGATCCTGCGCGAGCACGACAGCGACGAGCTGGCCCACTACGCCAAGGAAGGAGCTGGCACCAGCGACGTCGAATACCGATTCCCGTTCACCGACCCCGGCTTCGGCGAGCTCGAGGGCATCGCCCACCGCAGCAACTACGACCTGCGGCAGCACATGACGCACGCCAAGGCCAAGCTCGAATACTTCGACCAGGAGCGCAACGAGCGGTACCTGCCGCACGTCATCGAGCCGTCCGCGGGCCTCGATCGCGGCGTGCTCGCTGTGCTGTGCGAAGCCTTCACGCCCGACGACAGCCGAGCCAGCAAGGTGTTTATGAAGTTCCACCCGAGGCTCGCGCCGATCAAGGCCGCGGTCTACCCGCTCGTCAACAAAGACGGCATGCCCGAGACCGCGCTCAAGCTGCACAGCAAGCTCGTGCAACGCTTCGGCCACCTCGGCATGATCGAGTACGACCCCAAGCAATCGATCGGCAAGCGCTACGCCCGCATGGACGAGGCCGGCTGCCCGTTCTGCTTCACCGTCGAT
>JBCCQU010000311.1:0-3387 GCA_039208875.1 Planctomycetota bacterium | reverse complement strand
TGGATAATGTGGACGCCGAGGCCGTGCGGCCGAATGTCTTCGAGGTCGCGGCTTTTGATCGTCGCGAGTTCGACCTGGCGAGCTTCGTCCTCGATGACGATGCGGATGCCGCGGGGATGGCCGTCGGACTCTCGTGCGGGCCAGAGGCTGAGCCAGATCGGCTTGTCGGCAGCGTTGTCGTAGCCGTGGCGGATGATGTTGCAAAGGGCCTCGTCGACAGCCAGCGAAACGCGCGAGCTCTCGGACTCCTCGAAGCCGAGCCGCTCGGCGACGGCCTGCACCATCTTGCGGGCTCCGGCGAGGAAGCGCGGATCACTCCGCATTTCGAGCCGCATGGCCGGGGTGTCCTTCGTCATCAGTCGCCGCCCCCCGCTGCGTCGGTATACGCAGCCCGCCAGCGTTCGATCGCCTGCGCGCGTTCGGCGGCCGGGGCCGCGTGGTCGTAGCCGAAGGTCTCGCCGGTGATGCGCTCGAGTGAACGAATGGCCACGAGCCGAGCGGCGGCATCGTCGCTGCCGAGCTGGTTGATGAGAGCGGGAATCTCGGTCGTATCGCTGCGTTCCGCAGCCTCGACCGCGGCCTCCAGGCGTTTGGTGCCGGATGGCGAATCGAACCCCGGCGGCGATCGCAGACAGCCCTGTGCGCACGCGAGCATCGCTACAGCCAACAGGCTGCCGACGAGCGGGTGAGAGATAGCTGTGCGAGCGGCGCTCATCGGGAAAGTCTAGCGGGATGCGCAGACGCCCACACGCGACGGCGCACCGTCCCTAGGCTTCCGCCTTTCGCATTTCGCTTTGCACTCCAGGCACGGGAGTTCGTCTTGAGCCAAACCCCGCACGATGAGGTCATCCCGGTTATCGACTTTGGTTCGCAGACGGCCCAGCTCATCGCGCGGCGATTGCGCGAGGCGGGCGTGTTCAGCGTGCTGCTCGGACCAGACGTGCCGGCCGAAGAAATCCGAGCGATGAACCCTAGCGGCATCGTGCTCTCGGGCGGGCCAGCGAGCGTGTACGCCGAGAATGCACCCGATCTGGGCCGCGGCATCCTCGAGCTCGGCGTGCCGGTGCTCGGTATTTGCTACGGCATGCAGCTCACGTGCAAGGCGCTGGGAGCGCAGGTGACGGCTGCGGATCACCGCGAGTTCGGCCGGGCATCGCTCGATATCGGCGAGCCGGCGGGGCTCTTGCACGCTGTGCCGCAGCGCACGAGCGTCTGGATGTCGCACGGCGACCGCGTGAGTGATCTGCGGTCGGCCGGCCTGCGGACGATCGCATCGACGCCGACGTGCGAGCACGCTGTTGTGGTCTCGGGCCCGGACGCGGCGCTGCGATTCTTCGGCGTGCAGTTTCATCCCGAGGTGACGCATACGCCGCACGGGACGGACATCCTGCGCAACTTCGTGTACGAGATCTGTGGCTGTCGCGGCAACTGGCGGATGGCGGACTTTGCCGAGACCGAGACCGAGCGGCTGCGCGAGCAGATCGGCGACGGTCATGTCATCTGTGGTTTGTCGGGTGGCGTCGATTCTTCGGTCGCGGCTGCGCTTCTGCACAAAGCAATCGGCGATCAGTTGCACTGCGTGTTTGTCGATACGGGCCTGCTTCGGAAGAACGAGAAAGAGCTGGTCGAGACAACGTTCCGCGATCACTTCAACATCAACCTGCAGGTCGTTGATGCAGCCGATGCGTTCCTCGGCGACTTAGCCGGCGTGACGGATCCGCAGGAGAAGCGGCGGCTGATCGGGCATCGGTTTGTCGAGGTGTTCGACGAGGCTGCGGGAGCGATCGAGGGTGCGAAGTTCCTCGCGCAGGGCACGTTGTATCCCGATGTGATTGAGTCCGGCAAGTCGAAGGCCGGGCACGCGGCTGGTATCAAGCTGCATCACAATGTGGGCGGCCTGCCGGAAGAGATGGAACTGCAACTGGTCGAGCCGTTGCGAGAGCTTTTCAAGGACGAGGTCCGCAAGCTCGGCGAGGTGCTGGGCCTGCCTGACCCGATCATCTGGCGGCACCCATTCCCGGGGCCGGGGCTCGCGGTGCGGGTGCTGGGCGAGGTGACCAAGCCCGACCTCGACCTGTTGCGAGAGTGCGACGAGATCCTGCTCGAGGAGATCGTTGCGGCTGAGCTGTATCGCAGGACGAGCCAGGTCTTCGCAGTGCTGCTGCCGGTGCGGTCGGTCGGCGTGATGGGCGACGGCAGAACATACGAATCGGCGGTGGCGATCCGGGCGGTCGAGACGCAGGACTTCATGACGGCGGACTGGGCAAGAATCCCGTTCGACGTGCTCGCGACCATTTCCAATCGCATCATCAACGAGGTGCGCGGCGTGAATCGGGTCGTGTATGACATCTCCAGCAAGCCTCCTGCAACGATTGAGTGGGAGTAAACCGGCAAGATCGCTGGCATCCCCCGGGCTTGGGTTCATCCTCCCCGCGTTGAGTTGCATTTGTTGCCGCGTGGCCCGTGCAGGGCTCACGCCGCGTGAGGGAGGAACACCATGCGAACGACTCTTACAGCTGCTGTTTTTGTGTGCGCCGGTTCGACCGCCTTGGCCCAGTCCGTCCTACTGAACTTCACGCGGACCGACGCACCGGACCTGGCGGCATACAACGAGCTGCGCCCCAATGACGCCGGGTTGGCCGACCTCACCGACACCACGGGAGCCGCGACGGGCATCGCACTCACCGTGGCGAATCCCTTCTTTGATATCGGCGAGGCTTCGCCCCTGGGCTCCGAGTCGCCATCCGGGGACGCAGCCATCTTCGTGCCCGAAGCGACGGATACATTCCACTTTGGGCACACCGGACCGTTCGCCGGCGAGGAGTCCAACCCGCTGAGCGTGGTGACGTTTGGCGGGTTGGACCCGACGTTTACCTACGACTTCACGATTTTCGCATCGCGTCAGATCGTCAACGACCTGCGCGAGACCCAATACACCCTCGAAGGGTCGAACACGCTGAGTGGCGTGCTTGAGCCCGCGAATAACAACACCGATGTTCTCCGCCTCATCGGCGCTTCGCCTGATGCGAACGGTGAACTGTCGCTATCGGTTGAGGCAGGCCCAGCCAACAACAACGGCCTTCAGTTCTACTACATCAACGCACTGGCAATCGACATCGTCCCCGCACCGAGCACGGCTGCGTTGGTTCTTGGTGCCGGCGTCATCGCGGGCCGCCGTCGACGTTGAGCGTCGAGACGCTGACGATCACAACAACGGGCAAGGGCCTGCACGAGTTCACCAGTGAAATCGAGCGGGTGGTTGCGGAGGCTGGCATCGATGCCGGCCTCTGTACCGTTTTTGTGCAGCACACCTCGGCGAGCTTGATCATCCAGGAGAATGCCGATCCGTCGGCCAGGCATGACTTGGAGCGTTGGCTCGATCGGCTC
>JBCCQU010000310.1:0-3393 GCA_039208875.1 Planctomycetota bacterium | reverse complement strand
TACGGGCGTACCGATTGTAGACGCCGGGATGCGCCAGTTGAACGAGACGGGCTGGATGCATAATCGGGTACGCATGATTGTGGCCAGCTACTTGACCAAACACTTGCTGATCGATTGGCAATGGGGCGAAGAGTACTTTGCTCAGAAATTGTTGGACTTTGATCTAGCTAGCAATAACGGTGGTTGGCAGTGGGCAGCAGGCTGTGGTACGGATGCGCAGCCTTACTTCCGGATTTTCAATCCGCTCAGCCAATCGCAGAAGTTCGATAGCAAGGGCGAGTTCATCCGCGAATGGGTGCCCGAGCTTGCTGAGTTCGACAACAAGGCTGTGCATGAGCCGCACAAGGCGGGGCTGTTCGGCGGCACGGACTACCCCGAGCCAATCGTCGAGCACAAGGCTGCACGAGAGCGAACGCTGGCTGCGTTTGAGGCTTTGCGGAAGTAGCTCGTTACGCTCGGCGTGTGACCGGGGAAGACCAGAGCTCGGGGTTGCATAGCGGCGACGTACTGCGACACTCGCTGCTGTGCCGCGGCTGCGAATATGACCTGCTTGGTTTATCGCGGTCGAGCGCTTGCCCTGAGTGCGGCAAGCCGATCGTAGAGACGCTCCGCGGCGACTATCTGCAGTACGCGGATCAGGCGTGGCTCGGGACGATTTCGCGGGGCATCAGCCGGCACGTTCTTTGGCCGTTCGCTTTGATGCTGGGACTGCTGTTGTTCGGCGTGGGCTGGGCTGCGTCCAACGCTGCGGTCGGCGTACGGACTTACGAGTTGGCTTACCAGATCGCTGGAACGGTGGTGATCGTCGTCGGCGGCGGGCTGCTGTGTGCGACGCCGGTGCTTTTGATCTGGGGTTGGTGGCGATTCACAACGCCGGAGCCGGGGCGGGCTGAGCAGCAACGGTCGGTGCAGAAGCGGGCGAGAGTCGGCTTGATCGTGACGGCTGCGAGCACGGCGCTCTATGTCGTATTCGAGGCTGTGTTCTCCGGGGCGCTATTCCAAACATTCGGCGGTCTCGGCGGGCTGATCAATTTCGTGATTCCCGGACTGTGCGCGGTGCCGCACACATGGACAGCGGCTGATTACATTGATGATCTTGCATCGCGGATGCCGGATGGTCGGCTTTCGACCAGTGCGCGGCGGTCGCGGATTCCGGTTGCTCTGCTTGCGAGTGTCGGCACGCTGGCGTGTTGCGTCGGACCGATCGTGGCGCTGGTGTGGCACTGCGCGCTGCTCGATAAGTGCCGGGCGAATCTGAAGGTGATCCAATCGATGCAGCCCGTCACGAGCGTAAAAGCCTGATGTAAGCTCCCCGAATGAGCACTGCTGCATCCCCCACCGATGTTTGCGTCAACTGCGGTTACAACATGGTTGGGGTACCGCTCGCTGAGCCTTGCCCCGAGTGTGGCCGGGAGAGAGGGACCGGGTTGTCGGGTGGTGTGGCGTCTTGCATCTCGTGCGGATATGAGCTGACGGGCCTGCCCGACTCTGGTGCATGCCCGGAGTGTGGTACATCGGTCGCAAAGTCGCTGCTCGGGGATCTGCTCGCGTACCGGTCGCCGGCGTATGTCGAGCGGCTTCGCAAGGGTCTCACATGGATCCTGTACGGCATTCTTGTGCAGCTCGTGCTTCTGATGGTTGGAATTGTTGGCGCCATTACGCTTCCGTTGACGACTGGCTGGCTGTCGATCGGCGTGACCGGCGTCGCCACCTTGACAACGCTGGCCATCTTGTTGGGTTGGTGGTGGTTTACGGAGGCCGACCCGGGCATCGACACCGACAACGAGCCTCGTGCGCGTCGGATTACGCGAGCGGCCGTCGTGGTTGGAGCCGCGGTGGCGATACTCGAGCTGTTGGTTGAGCTTGTAGGTGTTCCCGGAGGCTTAGGGGGCGGCGGCGGTATTTCGCCGACGGTGGTCGTCGCGATCATGCTGGCTATCGCAGGGCTCGCAGCTTTCGTCACGCAATTCATCGCGGGCATGCTCTACGTCCGCGGACTCGCCACGAGACTGCCGAGCCGGAAGGTGTACCGCCTGTCGAAATCCAGGATTTGGCTTTGCCCAATCTTTTACACCGTTGGTGTCGTGCTGATTGGGCTTGGCCCGCTGATCGCGCTCATTCTGTACTGGAATTTCCTGAACTTGACGAAGAAAGAGATCGTCCGCGTCCAGAAGGAGCAGCATCAGCTTCCCGGCATCTAGACGCAACCTTCACGGCCTGAGCCCAGTGCGGCGGCTGCGACATAGCATCCGGCATGACAACTCACGCGATCGAATCACGCCCTCGCAACCTGGCAGAGCTTCGCGAGAGCGGCTGGCAGAGCAAGACCGTCAAGCAGGAAATCCGCGACAACCTCGTCGGTGCGCTCGAGCGCGGCGATGAGCTGTTCCCCGGGATCGTCGGCTACGACGAAACGGTGATCCCCGAAGTCGTGAACGCGGTGCTGGCCGGGCACGACATGCTGTTTCTCGGCGAGAAAGGGCAGGCGAAGTCGAAGCTCATGAGGCTGCTGGTGCAGTTCCTCGATGACGCGGTGCCGTATCTCGACATCGAGAACACTGCGGTCCACGAGGATCCGGAGCGGCCGATCACGCGGGCGGGCCGGCTGTATGTCGAGAGCCACGATCCTCAGCAGGTCGACATCGCGTGGTGGCACCGCGAGCAGCGTTACGCCGAGCGGCTGGCACCCGGCACGAAGTTCGCCGACGTTATCGGCGAGATCGATCCGGCCAAGCTCGCGACGGGCGTGAGCATGTCGACCGAGGAAGCACTGCACTTCGGCCTCATCCCGCGGATGCACCGCGGCCTGTTCGCGATGAACGAGCTGCCCGACCTCGACGACCTCGTGCAAGTCGGACTGTTCAACATCCTCGAAGAGCGCGATGTGCAGATCCGTGGCTATCCGGTGAAGTTCGATATCGACGTGCTCGTGCTCTTCAGCGCCAACCCGTCAACGTACAACCGCTCGGGCAAGGTCATCCCGCAGCTCAAGGACCGCATCGGTGCGACGATCCAGACGCACTACCCGCGAGAGCGTGATCTCGGCATCGAGGTGATGGAGCGCGAAGCCGGCGTTGATGTCGGCGGCGAATACCCCGTCGTTGTGCCGCGATTCATGAAGGAAATCTGCGAGCAGATGGCGGTCGCGGCCCGTCGCAGCAAGTACATCGATCAGGACTCGGGCGTCTCGGCTCGATTCAGCATCGCCAATTACCGCACGATGATCGCCAACGCGCGGCGGCGTGCGATCCAGCTCCGAAGCAGCGGCGAACCAACGCCCGCTGTGCCGCGCATCAGCGACCTCGCCCACTTCCACGCGTCGGCGGTGGGCAAGCTCGAGCTCGACATGATGGGCTCTCACCAGATGAGCGAGCGGCAGGTGCTCGACGCGGT
>JBCCQU010000309.1:0-3394 GCA_039208875.1 Planctomycetota bacterium | reverse complement strand
GCATGGTCGGCGCGTTCGACACGCTCCGAGTAGCCGAAGGCGTGGCCAGGCCCGATCAGCTCGCGGGCGACATCTCCGTCGCGCTCATCACGACCGTGCTCGGCCTCATCGTCGCGATCCCTGCAACAGCTGCGTACGCATTCCTGCGTGCTCGCGTTGACAGCCTCGCATCCGATGTCGGCGTCATCGTCGACGCGTTGGCATCGAAGGCCGAGTCGCAGTCATCGCGTCGCCAGGCTGCAGCACCTGCGCCGGTAGCAGCTCCACCTCGCACGGCGGAGGCTCGCGCGTGAGGTTCGCGCCCGAGACCCAACGCCGACGATTGTCGCTGAGCCTGACGCCGATCATCGACGTCGTCTTTCAGCTCATCATCTTCTTCCTGTTCACCAGCCAGCTTTCACAGTCGCTCCGCACGCCGCTGGAACTGCCGCCAGAGGCCGGCGACGAACAGGCCGGTGTTGTCAAAGCGCCGCTCGTGGTCGATGTCGACGCAAGCGGGAGGTATCTCGTCGAGCGGGAGTTTGTCGAGCTCGATCGCGTCGTGTCATTGGCAGTCGCGCTCGGCGAAGAAGATGCAGCCGCCAATCTGCTCGTGCGCGCCGACCAGCGAGCACCGGCATCGGCTGTCAACGCACTGGCCAATCGCCTTGCTGACGCTGGCGTGCGCGCATGGAAGCTCGGCACAGCTCCGTCGGGAGGTCAGTGAGTGAGACTCGCGCCCCGGAACGAGCATCGAGATTCGGGTCTGCTGGGTGACCTGCCGCTCACGACGATGGTCGACGTCGTGTTCCTGCTGTTGGTGTATTTCATGGTCGTGTCGTCGCTGACGCCCCGCGAGGCTGAACTCGCAGCAGCCCTCGAAGCTCAGCAAGAGCCGACGAGTTCCGCGGCCGACTTTCAGCCGCAGGTTGTCACCGTCGATGTCGACGATGCGGGCGGCTTTGTGCTTTCGCTCGGCGCGCGTCAAACGGCCGACAGCGAAGAGTTGCGGTCTTGGCTCGCCGTGCTGCCGAAAGAGGCCGGCGTGTTTATCGAGGTCAAGAACCGTGCGTCGGTCGCCGCTGCCGCGGCCGCTTTGCAAGCCGCAAAAGATGCCGGCTTCCGGAGGGTGACGTATGTCCCCGCGGAGTAGACGTGCGCTGCTGTGCGTGGTCGCGGTGATCGCGAGTATCGCGCTGCCCGCTACTCGCGTAGCTGCGCAGGGCACCGCTGCAGACGAGGCATTGGCTGCGTATCTCGACGAGCTCGGTCTGCGTGATCTGCTTGCCGATCACCTCTTCAGGATGACCGAGCAGGCTGCGCCGAGCGAACGGGAAGCCATCGCCGAGCGTCTCGCATCGATCCATAGCGTGATGCTCGATGAAGCAACGACAGCCCAGGAACGCGAAGCTGTGACCGAGCAAAGCCAAGCATTGCTCGATCTCATTCCGAGATCCGACGCCAGCGAGCTAAGGCTGAACATCGCCAAGGCGACGTACCTCCGCATCGAGGAGATCCTTGATCGGTGGCGGCTGCGGATTGATAGCGAGGATGCGCGCAACGAAGCCGAGCGAGGGCTCGAACAGCTCACCGGCGATCTTCGCCGCATCGGTGCCGCGATCGACTCGCGCGTGCGCAAGCTCGAACGGCAGGAGGCGAGCCGCTCAACCGTGATGGGCGCGGATCTGCGTGCCGATCTCACGGAGGCGCGTCGGCTTCGATCGATCACCAAGTACTACAGCGGCTGGGCGCATCTCGGGCTCGCCGAGGTCACGGGCGTTGAACGGCGTGCCGTTCAGGCTCTGCATGATTTCGGCTGGTTGCTGAACTCACCGGGTGACCGCGAGCCGGTGCTCGATCGTCTGCCTGCCGATCTGTTGCAATACAACCACGTCGCGCGCGCAGCAGTCGGCGTCGCACTTGCCAATTCGGTTCTCGATAATGATGTCACAGCACGCCGGTGGCTCGATGCCGTGGCCGAAGCTGCCGATACGCCGCCCGCTGTGCTCGGTGCGGTGCCCACGTGGCGGATCATCGTCGCCGGCAGAGCGCGCCGTTGGGCCGATCTTCAGCAACTCGTGATCGAGCGGCGCGCGGAAATGGCCGAGCAAGGAGAGACCGATGGTCTGCTCCGACCGCTCGAAGCACGGATGCTCGCGGTCATCGCGCTCGACGCGATCACGGATGGCAACGACAGTGCATCATCCGAGCGGAACGCTGTCCTAGAGCGAATCGCCCAGCTCGGGCTTCGTGATCTCGTCGAAGCCGGCGAACTCGGCCATGTGCTCGATATCGTCCGCGTGTACGGCACCGCGCCCGTCGGTGATGCCGGATTCGTCGTTCGATACGTTCGCGCGGCACGCGCATACGAGGATGCTCGCGAACTGCACACCGAAACAGGCGATGCCGATCAGCCGACCGACATCGGCGAGCTCGCAATCCAGTATCGCGATGCGGCGGATTTGTTCGAGGCAGCCGTTGCGAGCGATGACGCTGCGGGCTTTCCCAAAGAGCATGCGAGGTCGCTGTTGCTCGCCGGCCTTTCTCGGTATTACGCGCGAGACTTCGAAGCAGCGGTGCCGGTCTTCATGCGGGCTGCGGCGCTCGATGACCCCGACACAACCGAAGACGCCCTGTGGTTTGCGGTCGTTTCGGCCGAGGCCGGTATCGAGGCCGGCATTGGCTCGCTCGAAGCCGCACGCGACGCAGTTGTTGGCTTATTTCTCGAGCGGTTCCCAGCGGGCGAGCGGAGCGCGGTGCTCATCCTGCGTCGGCTCGATAGCGCCGGACTGTCTGACACCGACGCACTCGATATGCTATTGGCCATAGACGCATCGTCCGCGTTGTACGAGGCAGCCCGGCGTCGTGCCGCCAGCTTGTTGTACCGCCTGTACCGCTCGTCACCTGCCAATGCTCGCGATACGTACGCCACCCAGTTCCTCATGATTGCTGTCGATCTCGCCGAAGCCGATCGCGAAGCCCTCGCCATCGGTTTGCGACAGTCGATCGACGATGCAGCGACCGATGAAATCGCAACGCGGCTGCTCGCAACATCGCGGCAAGCGTTGGATGTCGGGTTGTCCGAGGCCATTCCTGATGTGCGTCGAGCCGCAACGTTTGTTGAAATTGCGAAAGAGGCGCTTCGCGTGCTCGGCGAGCCCGACGACGATCTCGCAGCAGAGATCCAGTTCCGCGAGTTTCAGATTGCGTTGTCGTCCGGCGATGCCGATACCGCGCAGGTCGTGCTGGACAGCCTGCGCGCACGCGGCGGGCAGTTCGCTGATGTCGCGGAGCGGACGCTTTATGTGCGCGCACGCGAGGCTTGGCGCGATGCCGGCAACGTATCCGACGCGCGTCGCGTTGTTGAGCATGGCGAGCGAGTCGCCGATCGGCTGCGAGCGAGCGAAGGCCGATC
>JBCCQU010000308.1:0-3404 GCA_039208875.1 Planctomycetota bacterium | reverse complement strand
GTCGACAACGGCATCGGCAACAAGCCGGGCATGCGGATGAACTCGACGCAGCACACCAATCAGCTCGTGCCGCTGTACGCCCGCGGCGTGGGCGCCGATATGTTCGCGTCGCTGGTCGACGGCACCGACCCGTTCTTCCTCGACCGCTACGGCATGTCGGGCCTCGACGGCTGGAGCAACGACTACGTCGGCATCGACGACATCTTCACGGTCATGAACGCCGTGGTCCCCGCGCCGTCTTCCGCTGCATTGATCGCCTTCGGAGGCATCGCTGCCGCACGCCGCCGAAGCGGCTGAAGCCTGCTGTTGATCTCGCAGCGAGGATGGTGAGGATCGCTCATCGCCGCAGCCTGGCCGCACCGGTCGGGCTTTTCTTTGCGCCGTGCTCGGCTGCATGTCGCCAGTTCGAGTCCGGTAGGTCGCCATAAAGGTAAAGATCGCCTTCGAGAAGGCGGTCTGTTGACCCAACACGGCATTTCACTCAGAGTCATGAGCGATCGACGCGTTGCTACGAACGGCGACGCCGAACGCACGCAAACAGCCCAGCGACAGCGATCGAGCCGACGGCACCCGGTGCTGGCACGATCACCGCATACGTCACGACATCGACATTGAGATAGTAATCAACATCGGCATCAATCTGAAACTCGGGGATGCTGCCGGGGGCTGCCACCGTTATTGGCGTGACGCCGGTGCGATCGAGGCCCGTGAGCGTGTCACGCTCGACCGATGTGCCTCCGCTCTCGAGTGTGACATCACCGCCGGGGCCGGCCGTCCCAAACGACCAGCTAAAGACCACGCCGGTAAACGCGGTCTCACTCGGGCGGAGGTCGAGGTCGAACGTGGCGGAGATATCGGCATCGAGTGCAAAGGTGGAGGGCGTGCTCGACCTTAACCGCAGACGATCGGACGTGACAGACACGCTGGTGCCCAGGTCGGTAATCATCGTGTCCGCGGCTGTCTCTGCTGCGAAGCCCGACGAGCCTCGGCCGACGGTGTCGGATAAACGCGCAAGGTTCATGCCGGCACCGCCGAACTCTTCACTGTTGATCGTGACTGTGCTGCCCACCGATGGCCGATCGTTGACGGGATAGATTGGAACAACCACGTTGCGGCCGGCCACGAGCACCGGAAATTCCTGCGTGAAGAAATCTGCTCCGGGATTGGGATCGACAGCGATCGAGCCAATGGGCCCGCCGAAACCGTCGCCATCGAAGTCACGCACCTCGAGCAGAACGCCCGCGAGCGAATCCCACTCGGTGACGATGTCCGGACCGGCAATCGTCCGGTTCGAACGGGTGTTGTTGTAGTTGTGGGCGTGAGCGACGCCTACGAGCGTGATGGACGACATTGCTGCGGCACAAGTAAATCGATGCATCGTGTAACTCCCCGGCGGCATTTCGCGCCTCCGCGATCCCGCGTTGTCAGTGTAACGACTCGACCGCTTTTGACCCAACGGTCGACTCGATTGAATCTGCGAGAATTCGGCCACAGCGGGGCCACGCACTGATCGAATCCGCGATCATCTGCATCGAAATCGATACGCTTCGCGTCCGATGATGTTGCCAACGCTCGCGGCTGGTTCCTTTGACAACTACCCGCTGCTGACCACGCTCGCAGCTGGCTTCGCTGCCGCGTGGGTGCTCGGCCTGCTGACGCAGCGCATGGGCCTTTCGCCAATCGTCGGCTATTTGCTCGGCGGTGTGCTCATCGGGCCGTATGTGCTCAAAGTTGGCGACGAAGACATCGCGATCCAGCTTTCAGAAATCGGCGTCATGCTCATGATGTTCGGCGTCGGCCTGCACTTCAAAGTGAAGGACCTCGTCGCTGTCCGCGGCATCGCCATCCCGGGAGCGGTGATTCAGAGTCTGTCGGCCACGATCTTCGGCACGCTGTTCTTCTCCGCCTTTGGCTGGCAATGGCAAGAGGGCATGGTGCTCGGCATGTCGATGGCCGTCGCGAGCACCGTCGTGCTGCTGCGCGTGCTGATGGACCGCGAAATGCTCGCGACATCGCACGGGCACGCCGCGGTGGGTTGGCTGCTGGTCGAAGACGTTTTCACGGTGCTCGCGTTGGTCTTTGTGCCGATGATCACCATCGGCGGCGTCATCGACGAAGCACAGGCCGCCACGGCCAGCGACGACGGCAGCATGCTCGCTGCCATCGCCATCGCATTCGGCAAGTTCATCGCGATGGTCGTCATCGTGCTTTTCGGCGGCTCGAAAGTGATCCCGTGGATTCTCGCCAAGGTCGCTCTGCTGCGATCACGCGAGCTATTCACGCTCACCGTGCTTGTGTTGTCGATCACGATCGCTGTCGGCTCGGCTGTGGTTTTCGGCGTGTCGGTCGCGCTCGGGGCGTTCTTGGCCGGCATGGTGGTCTCGCAGAGCCACACCAGTCATCAGGCGGCAGCCGATGCACTCCCGCTACGGGATGCGTTCGCTGTGCTGTTCTTCGTCTCGGTCGGCATGCTGTTCGACCCCGGCTTCATCGTCCGCGAGCCACTGATGCTCGCAGCCGGGCTCGCGATCGTGATGCTCGTCAAGCCGCTCGCTGCGCTGTTCATCGTTGCGGTGCTCGGCTATCCCGCACGCACAGGCCTCACGGTCGCGCTCGGCCTTGCCAACATCGGCGAGTTCTCGTTCATTCTCGGGCAGGTGGCGCTGCTCAATGGCGTGATACCGCAAGAAGGCCAGAGCATTCTCGTCGGCGTTGCGATGATCTCGATCACGCTCAGCCCAGTGCTGTTCGGTCAGCTCGACCGACTCGAAGCGACGCTGCGCAAGGTTCCGATCATTTGGAATCTGCTGGACGGACGCGCCGAGCGGAAGCGGCACCAAGTGAACGCCGACTCGCATGCGCGCATCGAGGCTGCGACCAAGCCGCTGGCGATTGTTGTCGGCCAAGGCCCGGTCGGCCGACTTGTCAACAACGTGCTAAGCGACGTCGGCTTCCACACGGTGATCATCGAGATGAACCTCCGCTCGGTGGACGACATCGTGAAGCGAGGCCGAACCGCGATCTTCGGCGACGCGACAAAGCGGGAGATCCTCATCGAGGCCGGTGTGCGTCAGGCCGAGTACATCGTGGTCACGCTGCCGCTGCCCGAGGGCCGGCAGAGCCTCGTGAACCTGATCCGCGAGCTGAACCCCGATATCAAGATTGTGATGCGCGCGCGATACCTCAACGACAGCATCACCGAGGACGGCCGAACGTTCACGATCTACGAGGAAGGCGAGACCGGCGTCACGATCGCTGAGCGCGTGATGCAGCTCCGGGAAATGGAGCCGGAGAAGATTGAGGCGTTTCTCTCAGCCGTGCGCAAGCTCTGGGGCATCTCGCCTGAGAGCGGACATGATGAGTCTGCAGCAGCGAGCAGAGACAAGGCGTAATCAACGCCGCCG
>JBCCQU010000307.1:0-3422 GCA_039208875.1 Planctomycetota bacterium | reverse complement strand
GTTCATCGGCCCCAGCCCCGAGGCCATGAGCAAGCTGGGTGACAAGGTCGAATGCAAGCGCACGGCCCGGCAGGCCAAGGTGCCGATCTTCCCTGGCAGCGAGGGCGCGATCGAAGACGAAGATGAAGCAGCAGAGGTCGCAGCCGAGATCGGCTATCCGGTCATCGTCAAGGCAGCAGCGGGCGGCGGCGGCCGCGGCATGCGCATCTGCCGCAACGAGGGCTCGCTGCGGAGCAACATCAAGAGCGCGCAGCAAGAGGCACAGGCTGCGTTCGGCAACGGTGCTGTCTTCATCGAGAAGTACCTCGAAAAAGCACGGCACATCGAGGTGCAGGTGCTCGGCGATAAGCACGGCCACGCGGTGCACCTCTTCGAGCGAGATTGCTCGGTGCAGCGTCGCCACCAGAAGCTCATCGAAGAAGCCCCCGCGCCTGGCGTCGATCGCAAGAAGATCGCAGCCCTCGGCGATGGCGCCGCGCGGTTGGTCAAGCAGGCCGACTACGCGGGTGCAGCCACCGTCGAGTTTCTGATGGATGACGAGCAGAACTTCTACATGCTCGAAGTCAACACCCGCGTGCAGGTCGAGCACCCGGTCACCGAGCTCATCACCGGCATCGATATCGTGAAGATGTCCATCCTCATCGCGGCCGGCGAGCCGATCCCGTTCAAGCAGAAGGACATCAAGGTCAACGGCCATGCGCTCGAATGTCGCATCAACGCCGAAGACCCGGACAAGAACTTCATGCCGTCCGCGGGCGTGGTCGAGCGGTGGGCGGTGCCCGGCGGCCCCGGCGTGCGCATGGATACGCACGTCGTGCCCGGCTACCGCGTGCCACCCAACTACGACTCGATGGTCGGCAAGCTGATAGTGCACGCAGAAGATCGCGAGGCCGCGATGCGTCGCGCCGCCAGATCCCTTCGCGAATTTCAGGTCGGCCCGATCAAGACGACCATCCCGCTGCACCAACGGCTCATCGAAGGCTCAGCCTTCCGCCAAGGCCCGGTCGATATCGCCTTCCTTGAGCGCGAGCTGAAGTAGCCGGTCTCGGACGCTCGTTTACTTGAGGTCTCGGCCCGTCACGCCGCCGATGGTCGCGTTCGGGTTCGGCAGCCCGTCGTGTCCCGGGATGATGTCTTTCGCTTCGACCGGTCTCGCGCTGCCGTCAGCCAGCAAGAAGTTGCGTCGGCCGCGGGTATCCCACCAGCCGCTGTCGCCCTCTTGCGGATCGTGATACGACGACCAGTCGCCGGCCAGGATCTTGCTCGATGCGAACGTCACCGCACCGATGCGTTGCCCGGCTGGCGGCAACGCGTTGGAGTAATTGCTCGCGACCGTCGTGAACGTCTCGACCTGCCTGGGCGAGTGATAGAACGCCAGGCTGTACGCGTAGCTCGTGCTCTCGAACTGGTCCGGGTCCGAATCGTCAGCCGGGCACAGCAGCACGCTCGGATTGTCCTTGCTCAGCGTGCCCGGGTCGGCGATGTACGGCTCAATGAATGCCCGAAACCCGCGGCCCATCCACAGCCAATAGAACGGATCGGTCGAGACCGGGTCTTGCGCTGCCGGGTATTGCTCGTCAAATTCATCGGCGTACATCGTGAACGCCAGCCCGATCTGCCGTTGGTTCGCGAGGCAAACCGTCGAGCGGGCTGCATCGCGCGCAGACGCGAGCGAAGGCAAGAGCAGGCCGATGAGCAGCGCGATGATCGCGATGACGACAAGCAGTTCGATGAGTGTGAAAGCGGTCTTGTAGCGTGCAAGCATTGTCTGCAGCCTAGCTCGTGCGCTGCGTCGTTGCGTTACCCGCCCGGCAGATACTTATCTATCCAGTCATCTTGCTTGAGCACGCCATCGCGATTGCGCCGGGCGAATGCCTCCGCCCGCTTCTGCGCCGTGCGGAACAAGCGTGCAGCCAGCGGATGCCCGGTGAGTTCTTCGCCGGGCGTGGTACCGGCCAGGCTCGCTGCCAATGCCGGCGCATGCTGATGGATGATCTCGTCTTCAAGGCTCACGAAGACTTGGGATGATCCGGGATCACCCTGTCGGCCTGAGCGTCCGATGAACTGCCGATCGATGCGCTTGGAGCCGTGCATCTCCGTGAGGATGACGTGCAAGCCGCCGGCTTTGATCGCAGCCTCATCGGGGATGATGTCGGTGCCGCGGCCGGCCATGTTGGTCGCGACGGTCACCGCCGGCATCTGGCCGCCGCTGGTGCCACGCCCCGCGCTCGCGATCAGGTCTGCTTCTTCTTCGTCGTGCAGTGCGTTCAGCACGGTGTGCGTGATGCCGCGATTCGTGAGCTTCTCCGAGAGATACTCGCTGGCCTCGATCGACCGCGTGCCGACCAGCACCGGCTGCCCGCCGCGATTGACTTCATCGATCGACTCCACGATCGCAGCCCACTTGGCCTGTTCGCTGCGGAACACACGCGTCCGCTTGGTGATGCGGATGACGGGTCGGTTGGTCGGTATCACGACGACCGGCCGCGAGTACACCTTCTCGATTTCGCCGGTCGCGTCGGCCGCCGTGCCGGTCATGCCGCTGAGGAACGGATAGCTGCGGAAGAATCGCTGAAAGCTCATGCGTGCGAGCGTTTCGCGGTCGGCTGTGATCTCGAGCCCTTCCTTCGCTTCGACCGCTTGATGCAACCCGTGCTCCCACGATCGATCCGCGAGGAATCGGCCGGTGCTCTCGTCGACGATGACGACCTGGCCATCGACGATGTGATACTGCTGGCCGTGCTTGTAGCAGTGCCGCGCGACGAGCGCCTGCTTCACGAGTTCCTCAGCCCGTCGCGTCGCACGCCAGATCGGATCGCCGCCCGCGTCGCCGATGTCGTCCAGCATCTGATCGAGCCGATGCTCGCCGCGCCGCTTGAGCTCAGCCTTCCGACGAAGCGAATCGACCTTGTAGTCCGGCCCCTCGTCGAGCTTCTCCGCCAAACGCTTGGCGGTGCGATACACCTCGGTGAGCGCGTCATCCTGTCGCGACCTTGCGATGATCAACGGCACAACGCCCTCGTCGATCATCACCGCGTCGGCTTCGTCGACAAGTGCTGCGCGCAGCCCGGGCACCAACGGCCCGCCGCCACCCTGCCCGCCGCGCAGGATGAACTGCTGCCGACCCGCCCAGGCGTTGTTGAGTTGGCCGAGCCGAATCTGATCGCGCAGGTAGTCAGCCGTGATCTGCTTGGGCGTGCCGTACACGATGCCCTTGGCGTAAATCTCCGCCCGCATCGTCGGGTCGTGCTCTTGCTGAATCGAGCCGACCTCGATGAGGCAACGCTTGTAGATCGGGGACCTGCTCTCCGCGTCTCGCTTCGCGAGATAGTCGTTGACCGTGAAGATGTGCAGCGACCGGTGCTGCCACGACAGCAGCGCCGCAGCGATCGAGCCGGTCAGCGTCTTGCCCTCGCCGGTGG
>JBCCQU010000306.1:0-3424 GCA_039208875.1 Planctomycetota bacterium | reverse complement strand
ACGTGCTATTGTCACCGCGGGCTGCTTGAGCCAGCGCGGAGTGTTGGTGTTCAGACTGTGGTTCACCGACGTCCAACTCAAATACATGGCTTCCGCTCACCGTGAATCCCTACGCATTCCCTCTCTGCTGCTTGCCCTCCAAGATCGGCCCCGCAGCGTTACAAGCGTTGTCCACTGTTCGGCAATCATCCGCCGGGATCGAGGCGAACATCTTGTAAGTGCATCTGCACATCCTCGCGGTTTATGGTGTGGTCCCTCGTGTCGCCCGCCCGACGCGTGAGCGACAGATGTGCTCGCTCATTACTAAAGCGGGTCCGAGGCCCGACCGTCGCGTCCTTCGCAGCCCGGAGTTTAAAGCACATGGCGAGAACCGAGACGAGACTCGCCCCAGCGGGCTGGATATCAGACACCGCGGTGGCGCGGCAGCAGTGAGGCGCCGTGCGCGATCCGCCGGTATCGTCTAGAAAATTGCCGAAGGGCTGCAGCATTGGATTGCTGATTGTTGCGGTGAGGCGGTGTGTCTGATCGCTCGCTGTAGTCTCGATTCCGTTGCGCCCGCGATCGACGCATGTCGATTTTGACCCACGCAGCTTCACGCTACGCAACGACACCGGTGAGGACATCGCGATGACACGAGTGGACAACGGCGACGGGCTTGAAAGAAACTTGCCGGCGGTACCGCCGGGGCGACGCTCCCGGTTTCTCGCTGGGCTGCAGCGACTGGTTGCAGCGGTCTGCGTTGCGGTGCTTTCAACCTCAGCGGTGGATGCAATGGACAAGCTGAATCTGGCTGGCGAATGGGCGTTTGAAATCGACGAGCAGGACGTCGGTATCGAGCAGCGGTGGTACGCCCGCACGCTTGCGGACACCATCAACCTGCCCGGGTCGATGCCGGAACAGCGGAAGGGCAAGCCGGTGGGCTACGACACCGAGTTCACGGGCAACATGTGGAAGGAGTATCCCGAGGGGCAGACATGGCGCGACGATGAAAACTACAAGCCGTACCTTAAGGACGACGAGTTCCGCTTCCCTTTCTGGCTGGTCTCGGATTTTCACTACGTCGGCGCAGCGTGGTATCAGACGACCGTTGACGTGCCGGCGGATTGGGCGGGGTCAGATATCGAGCTGATGCTGGAGCGGTGCCACTGGGAGACGCAGGTCTGGGTGAACGAGGCGCACATCGGTCAGCGGGATGCGCTCGGCGTGCCGCACCGATATCAACTCGGCGATGCACTCCAAGCCGGAGTGAACACGATCACCATCCGCGTTGACAATCGCGTGAAGGACATCGAAGTCGGGCTCGATGCGCACAGCATCTCGGACAACACGCAGAGCAACTGGAACGGCATCGTCGGCAAGCTTGAGCTCACGCGGCGCGCGCCCGTGTCGATCGAGAACGTGCAGATCTTTCCGGATGTTGCCGGCAAGTCGGTCCGGCTCGAAATTGAGCTTTCAAACATCAGCGGCGCAGCAACGGCGTCGGACCTGCAGGTATCGGCGCGGGTTGTGCATCCCGAACCGGGGCCGATGGTTGAGCCGATGAATGCGGAAGTTGAAATCGCCGCAGGCAGCGCTTCGGTCACGCTGGAGTATGCGCTCGGCGATGGTGTCCTGTTGTGGGACGAGTTTGAGCCGAACTTGTACGAGCTGAGCGTCGGACTGCGGAGCGATCAGGGTACTGATACGTGGGCCGGCACGTTCGGCATGCGAGAGATTCGGGCCACGCCGAAAAGCTTGTGGATCAACGATCGGCCGTTGTTCTTGCGAGGCACGCTGGAGTGCGCGATCTTCCCCAAGACGGGCTATCCGCCAACGACGGTGGAGCCTTGGGAGCGGCTGATTCGCATCGCGCAGAGGCATGGCCTGAATCACATCCGCTTCCACTCGTGGTGTCCGCCGCGTGTGGCATTCGAGGCTGCGGATCGGCTTGGCTTCTACTTGCAAGCGGAGGCTTCGGCGTGGGCTGGCGACATCGGCTCGGGCAAGCCGATCGACCAGTGGGTGTACGACGAGAGCGAGCGGATGGTCGCGGAGTATGGCAATCATCCGTCGTTTGTTCTGATGCCCTACGGCAACGAGCCCCACGGCCCGGACCACAAGGCGTTTCTGACTGAGTTCGTTCGGCACTGGAAGGCGAAAGACAATCGCCGGTTGTACACAGCCGGCGCGGGCTGGCCGATCACGGACGAGAACGACTTCCACAACATCTATCACGGTGCGCGCATCCAGGGTTGGAACGCGAATCTGAACAGCATTATCAATCGCGAGCCGCCGCGGTCTGACTACGACTGGGGGGAGAAGGTCTCGCAGCTCGACGCGCCGGTGGTGAGCCACGAGATCGGCCAGTGGTGCGTGTATCCGAACTTCCGCGAGATCCCGAAGTATGACGGCGTTCTGAAAGCGACGAATTTCGAGATCTTCCGCGACAGTCTCGATGCCCGTGGCCTGCTGCACTTGGCAGACGATTATGTGAGGGCATCGGGGCGGCTGCAGGCGCTGTGTTACAAGGCCGACATCGAGGCAGCGCTGCGGACCGTCGGGTTCGGCGGGTTTCAGTTGCTCGATATCCGTGACTTCACCGGTCAGGGCACAGCTCTGGTCGGCATTCTCGATCCGTTCTGGGACGAGAAGGGCTACATCTCGCCGGAGGAGTTCCGCCAATTCTCGCATCACACGGTGCCGCTGGCGCGGTTGCCGAAGCATGTGTATGTAAGCGGCGAGCGGATTGAGTGCGAGATCGAGGTCGCGCACTATGGGCCGCGCGAGATCGAGGGTGTGACGCCGACATGGCGCATCACCGATCGAGACGGAAGCGTGGTGCGGAAAGGTGCGTTCGACACGACGCGTCTTGCTTGGGGCAATGGTCAGACGCTCGGCATGATCAGCGAAGTGTTTGATGTCGCGACTGCCACGCAGATGCGGCTGGAAGTGGAGGTTGCCGGGGCGACGAACGCGTGGGACTTCTGGGTGTATCCGCGGGAGTTGCCTGAGGCCGGCAGCGATGTGCTGATTGCTCGGACACTTGATGATGCAGCAGCGAAGCGGCTCGAGCAGGGCGGCAAGGTGCTGCTGACGATCGAGAAGGGGTCGATACGCAACGGCATGGGCGGCGAGGTCGGCATCGGCTTCTCGAGCATGTTCTGGAACACAGCGTGGACGAACGGTCAGCTGCCGCACACGCTGGGCATCTTGTGCGACCCGGAGCACGCGGCGCTGCGTAAGTTCCCGACAGAGTTCCACTCGAATTGGCAGTGGTGGGACGCTATGAGCCACTCGAACGCCATCTCGCTTGAGGCGTTCGAGACGACGCCGGAGCCGATCGTGCGGGTCATCGATGACTGGGTGACGAACCGGAACCTCGGCCTGATCTTTGAGTTGAGGGTTGGTGAGGGTCGGTTGCTGGTTTCGGGCGTTGATTTGGTGT
>JBCCQU010000305.1:0-3429 GCA_039208875.1 Planctomycetota bacterium | reverse complement strand
GTCAAGCCGATCGACCCGGCCGACACCTATCTCATGCTCGAGGCGGCCCGCTCGGTCATCATCGTGCCGGGCTATGGGATGGTCGTCGCGAAAGCCCAGCACGTCGTCAAAGAGCTCACGCAGCTGCTCATCGCCAACGGCACCGACGTGCGCTTCGTCATCCACCCCGTCGCGGGCCGCATGCCCGGGCACATGAACGTGCTGCTCGCCGAGGCCGGCGTCGAGTACGAGATGCTCGCCGAGCCGCAAGACGTCAACGACACCATGGGCATCGTCGACGTTGCCCTCGTCATCGGCGCCAACGACGTGGTCAACCCCGATGCCCGCGACGAGCCCTCCAGCCCGCTCTACGGCATGCCCATCATAAACGTCGATCACGCCAAGACCGCGATCATCCTCAAACGAAGCATGGCTTCGGGCTTCGCCGGCGTCGGCAACTCGCTGTTCACCCTGCACAACTCGCGCATGCTCTTCGGCGATGCTCGGTCGTCCATCGCCGGCATCGTCGAGCAGTTTCAGTAGACCGATTCATGCAGAAAGAATCTCCGCTCTCTAGTTTCAGCCAAGGGCCCGCCGGCGTGGACGCGTATCGACGCTTCGTCGATCTCGCCGATACGCTCGCGGCACCGCTCATCGAGCTGATGCAACCCGGGCAGTCTTCTTTGCCGATCGAGGGCAGGGCCAGTGATCACGGCGAAGAGGCTGATCGTCTCGAGGCCTTCGCCAGGCCGCTGCTGCTGCTCTGCCTGTGGCTGCACGGGCGCAGAAAGATTGGTTTAGGCGATGAACGCGATACCCGCGTAACCGCGTGGATCCACGACGCGATGAAGCTCGGCGCAACACCCGACACGCCGACCTACTGGGGCACGCTGACGAACTACCATCAGCACGCCGTTGAGTTTGCCATCATCGCTATGTCGCTCGAGATCGCGCATGATGAGGTGTGGGAGACCGCCGACGCAAAGACGCGAGAACGATTCCTTGCGTATTTCTCGCAGATCCGTGGGCACGGCGGGCATCGCAACAACCATCTGTTCTTCGATGTGCTCTGCCTTGAGTTCCTTCACCGGCACGACGCATCCGAACTCGGCGATGACCGTGCGATCGAGCATCACCTCGATGAGCTTGAGGCCATGCACCGTGGCGATGGCTGGTTCATCGACGGCGGCAACGAGTCGTACGACCACTACAACGCCTACGCGTTTCATATCTACGGCCTGTGGTGGGCGAGCCGCTACGGCGGGCGTGACCCTGAGCGTGCGCGACGCTGGATCCGGCTGGCCGAGCAGTTTTTGCCCGCGTACGCCACACTCTTCGGCGCGAGCGGTGAGCCCGTGCCGATTGGAAGAAGCCTGACGTATCGGTTCAATGGCGTTGGTGTGTTCGCCGTCGCCGCGGCCTGCGGCGTGGACACGGTTGATCCCGGTGCGTCGCGGCGATTGTCCCGCCGCTGCATCGAGTTCTTTCTCGATCAGCCTATCGAGCAATCGCAGGAGTGCCTCTCGGTTGGCTGGACGAACCCGTTCGATGAGATGGCCGAGCCGTACACGTGCGCCGGCTCGCCCTACTGGGCCGCCAAGGGGCTGCTCGCGCTCTCGCTCAGCCCGGATGACAGCTTCTTCACTGCGCCCGAGGCCCCGTTCCCGGCCGAGCCGACCCTAGAAGGCACCGACTCGACGACGGTGATCGGAACGCCCGGCTGGGTTGTTCGTCTGCGCGACGGGCACGCCACGCTGATCAACGCGGGAGGCTCGTCGTCGATGTCTGCGATGAAACGGTTTGGTGCATGGAAATGGGGGAAGCTGTTGTACAGAACGGGCATCGGCGGGCTGCAGTGCGCATCCGAGCTGGGTGAGCCGATCGACAATGGCTTGGCCGCCCGTGTTCCAGACACCGGGCAGCTCGTGGGGCGACACAACACGATCCCGGTGATGGTCGATGCGACGCACGCCGTTTGCCAGTACCAACTCGGCGCGCCGTACGACGATATGAACGTATCCGTGTGCACGCACCTCTGGTTCGTTGGCGACTGGTACATCGCGTTGCACGCGGGGCGTGCGAACCAGCCGACACAGCTGTGCCACGGAGCATTTGCGATCTCCGATCCCACCGGGTCGCGATGTGACCGCTTGGAAGCGGAGGTTGCGAACGGCGACTTCTGTACACGTGTTGTCGCTATCTGCGGCTTTGAGGAAGCGCGTGTCGATCAACCCCGTCGGCGGCAGCATCTGCTGGCGGACATCCACGCGGTGCCCTATCTCGCCACGGGAACGATCGAGGGCACGTACAGAGCTGCCTGCGCGTGGTCGCTCTCCCGATGCGGCAGTGAACAAGCGTTTGAGGTCGAAAGCCTCGGCGATGAGGCCGCGGTGGTGAACGTGGACGGTCGCATAGTTACGCTCTCAAGCCCCCACTGGCGGCCGGTATCGCATCACTAGCGCGTCGTTCAGAGCGCGCGTAGATCAAGCTGGACCTTGATGGCGCGATACCGATCGCCGGCGAGCTCGAAGGCTGCCAGGGCGTCGCGAACTGGCAGCGTGTGCGTGATCATCACGCTCGGATCGATCGCCCCGGTTCGCAGCAGCTCCACGGCCTCGGGAAACTCAGTCGTGAAGCGGAACGATCCCTTGAGCCGCAGCTCCTTCGCCGTGAAGGCGGACATGGGCACTTCGGCGCTTCCGCCGAAACCGACCTGAACGACACGGCCTTGCGGCTTGAGCACCGGCACGACCGACGCCAGCACGCCGGGAGCACCGCTGCATTCGAACAGCACATCGATCTGATTCTCGCCGATCGAATCGGTAACGCTTGACGACGATGCAGAAACATCAACCGTGCGCTCGGCACCGGCGCATTGCGCGATCTCGAGCGGAAAGCTTGCGACGTCGGTCGCGGTCACCCGCTCAGCACCGCGGTGCAATGCGACCATGATCATCAGGATGCCGATCGGCCCGCAGCCGGTGACGAGGACCGCTTTGCCCGCTAGGTTGCCTGCGACATTCGAGGCGTGAAGGCACACGCTCAGCGGCTCCGCAGTCGCCGCCGCTCCGGGCGCAAGCCCATCGGAAGGAACGCACTGGCCGGCTGGCACGACCATCTGACCGCGGAACGCGCCCTGCACATGAGGGAATCGCATCGCCGAACCGAGAAACCGCATGTTCGTACAGTGATTCAGCATGCCAGCGCGGCACCATTGACACGTGCCACAGGGCTGTGACGGAGAAACCGCGACAAGCTGCCCCTCGCGCAGCCCCTTCACGCCGTCCCCCACTTCATCGATCACTCCGGAGACTTCATGTCCGAGCACGATCGGTTCACGGACGCGGATCGAGCCGAATCCGCCGTGGTTGAAGTAGTGCAAATCGCTGCCGCAGATACCGCCCGTCGCCATGCGGACGCGCACCTGCCCCGGCCCGACAGTGTCGCACG
>JBCCQU010000304.1:0-3432 GCA_039208875.1 Planctomycetota bacterium | reverse complement strand
CCCCCCCCCCGCCCGCCCCACGCGCGCCCCGGCGCGGGCGGAGGCGGCGCCCCGCCCTGTGGGTGTGCGCGTCCGCGCTCCCGCTTGGGCCGGGGGCACCGACGCTGTACCCCAGCAGCGTCTAATCGCGGATGACTGTGGCATCAGAGATAAGGCATAGACCACCCAGCCGACGAAGCAGCGGCTCGAGTTGAGCGCTCAGGTCGTCGATCTGGTCTGGCTGGCAGGTCGTGAGAAGAGCGTGCATGACTTGTGCGTCCGACACGCCGCTGCCGATGCGGTCACCTCTATCGCCGAAGCCGGCGACGGACTCGAAGATGGTCATGCTTGTGATGCCAAGGCTGTCGAGCATGCTGCGCACCTTTGGGATGTGCGGCTTCTCGATGATGATCTCGATTCGCTTGACTGCGCGCATGAGACGACTCCAGAACGCTAAGCAGCGATTCCTATCGCGTTAATGATGGCGTAGTACATCGGTATGCCGAGAACGATGTTGAACGGGAACGTAATCGCGAGGGCGATCGTGACATAGATCGATGGATTGGCTTCGGGCAGTGCGAGCCGAAGCGCAGCCGGGACGGCGATGTATGACGCCGAGCCAAAGAGAATGGCGAGCAGCAGGGCGTCACCCGCGTTGACGCCGAGTAGCCATGCCGTGCCGACCCCGACGAGCCCTTGCACAACCGCTGCGAGAATGCCGAACAGCACGAGAAAGACACCGACACGGCGGATGTCTTTGAGTCGCCGGGCTGCGACGAGACCCATATCAAGCAGGAAGATGCACAACACGCCCTTGAAGGGCTCTTCCATCAATGGCTGAATCGACGTCCAGCCGCGCTCTCCCGTGAGCACGCCGATCAGCATCGAGCCGACAAGCACAAGGACTGCGCCGTTGAAGAGCGCTTCTCGCCACAGCGATGACTCGCCGCGTTCGGCCTGCGGCGACGGCACTTGCACCTTGCTCGACGCGAGCCGAGCGAGCAACACGCCCGAGACAATCGCCGGCGATTCCATCAGCGCCATCGCGGCAACCATGTAGCCGGAGTATGTGACTTCTTGATTGTCGAGAAATGCGACAGCGGTCACGAAAGTGACAGCGGAGATCGAGCCGAACGTCGCAGCAACGGCGGCGGAGTCAGCGACGTTTAGCTTGAGACGAAGAACGCGATACGTCACGAATGGCATCGCGAACGACGCGAGCATCGCGGCACCGATCGTGGCGAGCGCCGTGCCGTCGAGGCCGCCGAGCGAGAGCTTGTAGCCGCCGTACGTGCCGATTGACATCAGAAGATAGATCGAGAGCAGCCGCACAACGGGCTTGGGGATCTCGAGATCACTGCGGACAAGTGCAGCAATGATGCCGAGCAAGAAGAAGAGGATTGGCGGGCTGAGCAGTAGATCCAACGCGGCCTCCGACGGTCTCTAGCGTGTCCCGAACGGCGGCAGCATACATAGATCACCGCGCGTCATTCGTGGCCAGCGGCCTCGCCCATGACGAATAGCATCTCACCGGCGATTTGCCGAACGGCAGCGTCGTAGGCTGCAGATTCCTCGGCCGTGTCGTCCGCGTGCTTGGGATCGACGTAGGGCAGGGCGAATCGAGAAGCCGCGCCGGCGACATGCGGACAAGCTTCATCTGCACTATCGCAAACCATGACAGCCATGAAGTCCGCCGTTGGATTGGGCGGATCGGCGTAGTGCTTCGAGAAGCAATCGATGGGCGCGGTATCGGACGACATCGTCCCTGCGCAGCGCGGATTCTCGCCGTCACCGGACTTGATGTCGAAGCCCGCTCGCTCCAGTGCTGCGACTGCGCGAGGGTTGAAAGCGGTGGCTTCGGTTCCGCCTGAATAGCCGCGAACATCGACTGCATAGAGGCGAGCTGCCGCCTCGGCGCACAGGTGCGCGATGTGGCTGCGTCGGCTGTTGTGTGTGCAAATGAAGACGAGGTCGGGAGTCTGCCCGCGTTCTATCGCAACTTGGATCGCGGAAGCCAACTCTGTCAAGATAAACAACCGCTTGATGGCGAGCTTCGACGAATCAATACGACTGGCTTTGAGAAACTCTGTTAGCTTCGGATACAGACCCGGCTGATCAGTCATGCTTTTCCCCGAGAACCACCCACAGGGCCGAGGGCGACACTTTACATCGATGACTTGAATCTACCAGCGATCCATGTCGGGAACATATGCGGGGGTATTGCTCGTTGTGATCGACCCGATGGCCAGCCGATCGTTGAAGACCGCCTCGGGGTTCGGCGTTGCGCTCCGGGTGCTGCCGTCTGCATGCGAGATGGTTGCGAGTTCGCTGTGTCGAAAGGCCGTGGTGGGGGCCTCGTTCGTTCGCCAGCCTGCGCCGGTAAACAGCATCGGCGGATCAAGCAGCGCGGTGCTCCGGCCATTCGCGCCGAGCGGCAGGAGCGTATCGGCAAATACGAGCAACTCCGCGGGTCTTTCGATCGCGGCGAGTCGCTGCCAAGGCCGATTACCGATTGCGCCGAAGCTGCCCCCCCAACCGGGCGTGTTGCGTGGCGAGAGGTAGTAGCCGTTGTAGCCGTAGGTCGTGGTGACTTCCCCCGTCCTCGTTTGCGGTGCGTAGCTGCCCCAAGGCTGGCTCGGGCATTCATACACCGATCGCTCGCCGAGCGTCGCGTCAAGGTACGGCGTCAGGATGCCTCGCTCGTGATCGATGCTGCCAGAAATACGGCCATCGCTTCCGAACCAAAATACTGCGTCGCCCAGCCCGATGTCCTGGATCTCGAAATATGCGAGCGGCATTGCGTAGTCGTCAGCGTCGCCGGCATAGGTGGTCCAGCCGATGACGAGCTGCCGTGTGTTTGACTGACACACCACTGACCTTGCAGCGTCACGTGCTGCACCAAGTGACGGCAGGAGCAGTCCGATGAGCAGCGCGATGATGGCGATGACCGCAAGTAACTCGATCAGTGTGAATGCTCGCATCAGTGGCATCCGGTTGCGACACGATTGAGTACTTCTTGTACGTCTTCGGCTGTGATCGAGCCATCGAGCGTGACATCGGAGTCAAGCGCCTGGGCATCCAACAACCGCAAGTATGCAATCACGTCATAGAAGTTGGAAGCACCTGACAGGTCGATGTCGCCGGCGCAATATGTACCTATGCCGACAATCCCATCGGCACCAATCGTGTAAAGGCTGCGACCTGCAACCGCTGGCGAACTGCCCGCCCCTTCGTAGATGGAAATGACCGACCCTGGCGCGCCAAATGGCACCGATAGATCAATCATGCTGAGCCGGGTGTAACCGCGAAAGAACTGGCCTGCAGTGGGGATGTCGATGCTCCCAACGAAGGCGACCGTTGATCCGGTCAGCGGATGACCGAGAACGACGTGGGGCTGTTGTGTCCAGCCCCCAACGATGTCAAACTCACCGAGTTCAATGAATCCATCGCCGT
>JBCCQU010000303.1:0-3452 GCA_039208875.1 Planctomycetota bacterium | reverse complement strand
GGGTCGTCGATGGAGCTTCGCACCCGAGCAGCAATCCGCCAGCTCTCACGCCGGCTGCCGAAGCCATCGATGCGATGCATGTACGAAGACATGCCGGGCCGCCCAGCGGCATCAAACGCAGCCCCCTCCGGGATGAAGTCTCGGTCGCCGCGCGACATCGGATCGCTCGCGAACACAAGCGTCCACGATGTCGCAAGCGTCAGCACAACGCCGGCGATCAAGTACGCCGCGAGGGTCAGCCACCACGATGTACGGCTCTTGCCCTGCATCCGATCACCTCGGCGTGCGCGGCACGATCACCGGCCGCATCGGCTCATCATCATCGCTCGGCCCATCGTCCGCCGGCGCAGGCAGCGAGCTTCGCGTCGATGGCGACAAGCGATCCATCTCGAGCTCGTAACCAAACTCCGCGTACGGCCCAATGAACCGCGGCACATCGAAAGGCCCCGGCTCGGTGCGGCCCGGATTGAACACCGGCCTCTGCTGAAATCGGCCGCGGAGCTCGAAGTACGAATCATCGCCCGCTGTCAGCACCTGCGCCTCCAGCTTCCGTGGCACCAACACCCGCACCTCGAAGCCGATCGGCTCGAGCGTCGCGTCGTCATACACCGTGAGATCGGCGTACAGCTCCTGCCGCCGCGTCGGCATGCGGATGTACGAAGCCTTATCGAACGACACCAGCCACGCAATGGTGCCGCGGGCGGTCATATGCCGCTCCTCGCACCACGCCTCGACATCGCTCGGCTGCACGTTGCCAGCGTCGAGCGCCTCGGAGAACTTCTCCTCGTATCGCTTGGCCAGCATGTTGAACATCGAAGCCGGGCTTGCGGTCGGCTCGGCCGGCACATCGGCGATCATCCGCGTCGATGGCCGATGCTCCGTGCCGCTGCCACTGCCCGAGCTGGGGGCTGCGCCGCCGCCACCCTGCCCCGCCACCAGCCGATCGATCGTGCGATTGGCCTGCTCCAGCCGAGCCTCCAGCTCTCGCACCTGCGTTCGCAGCTCGCCGATTTCCTCGGTCAGCAGCCGATTCTCTTCCTGCAGCTCGATCACGCGTTGCAGCGCACGCGTCAGAGCGTCGGTGGTGTTGGCCTGCCCCCACGCCGGCGCGCACCCCAGCACCATCGTCACATACGCCGCCACACACGCCGCCGCTGTTGTTCCCCGTCGCCAACCAGTCATTCGCAGCCTCCGAGTTCTCCGCCATACCCTACCGCCGATGGGCCCCGAGGCTGCTGCATGCTGATCCACGCCGATGACCCCAGGCCGCAAACGCCCGAGGAGCTGCTCGGCCCGAACCTGCTCGCCAAGCTCGAGCGGCTGGACGTCACGAGCCGCAAGGTCTTCCCCGGCCGGTTGCCAGGCGAGCGACGAAGCAAGCGCCGCGGCAGGTCCGTCGAGTTTGACGACTACCGCGAATACGTGGCCGGCGACGATCTCCGCTTCGTCGATTGGAACGTCTACGCCCGCTTCGATAAGTTCGTCATCAAGCTGTTCCGCGAGGAGGAAGACCTCGCTGTGCACGTGGTGATCGATGCGACCGCCTCGATGCACGCGGGCAGCCGCCGCGACGACGACGGCAACATCGTCCCGAGCAAGCTGGTGTATGCCCACCGGCTCGCGATGGCCCTCGGCGCGATCGCGTTGGTCAAACAGAATCGGCTCATCGTCTCGGTCTTCGGCCTGCCGGGCGACGGCCGCCTGCGCACACTCGCTGCCATTCGCGGCCGGCCGAGCATGCCACGCCTCGCCGACTTCCTGCTCGCGACCGTGAACGCCGACACCAGCGGCGCCTCGGGCGACCTGGCCGACAACCGCACCGCCGACCTGACCGACTTCAACGAAGCCATGAAGCAGGCCGCGCTCACGCGCAGCGGCAAGGGCGTGTGCATCGTCATCAGCGACATGCTCACCGAGTCGCCCATCGAGCAGGGCCTGAGCTACCTGGCTGCGGGCTCGGGCTTCGACACCACGCTCATCCAGCTCCTCGCACCGGCCGAGCTCGACCCCATGGCCGACCGCGACCGCGGCCTCGTCGGCGACCTCCGCCTCACCGACGCCGAGACCGGCCGAGGCAAAGAAGTCACCATCACCGGCGACCTCATCCGCCGCTACCGCAGCAAGCTCGATCAACACCTCGCCCGCGTCGAGCACGCGTGCCGAGCACGATCGATCGGCCATGCGCTGGTGCGCACCGATGCCGACCTCGCCGCACTGCTGTTCGACAGCCTGCGCAAACGCGGCCCGCTGGCTTAGCCGCTTACCGTGACGCGCAGCAGCTTCGTGCTCGGCCCGCCCGACAGCACAGCCTTCGCAACGCACGCAGCCGGCACGAGCACCGTCGTGCCCGGGCTGAACCGCACATCATCGAAGCTGCCGTCGCCGGCCTGTAGCACGCCCGATCCGTCGATCGCCATCAGCACGACCGGGCCATCGCTCGATGCACCAAGCGGCCGCGTCGCGCTCATCAGTCGCAGCTCATCCACCGCAAAATACTCGGTCGTCGTCAGCCGGCCTTCGCGATCGCTCGAGCCAAGCCTCACCGGCTCCGGCGCACTCGCAGCACCGGGGCCGAAGTCGATGCACGCCAGCGCCTGCTCGATGTGCAGCGTGCGCTCGGGCCTTGCGTATTCCTTCGTCCAGTCATACACGCGATACGTCGTGTCGCTCGGCGTCTGCACCTCGGCCACCAGCACGCCCGCGCCGAGCGCATGGCACGTGCCGCTCGGCAGCAGATGCATCTCGCCCGGCACCGCATCCACTTCGATCAACACATCCGCGACAGTGCCCGCTTCGATGTGCGCACGGAAGTCGTCAGCCGATACATCCGCATCGATACCAACAAACAACTTTGACCCCGGCTCGGCTTGCACGACATACCAGCACTCCGTCTTGAGGTGCGCATCGGCGTGGGCAGCCGCGTAGGCCGGCGACGGATGCACCTGCACCGACAAATGCTCGCGCGCATCCAGATACTTCACGAGGAGCGGAAAGCCGCCGTCGCCGGTGAGCGACACATCGCCGAGCAGATCCGTGCCGTGCGCATCGATCGCAGCAGCCAGTGTCTGCCCCGCCATCACACCGTTGCTGATGACCGATCTCGCCGATTCACCCCCGCCGCCACCGGGATCGGTCGAGGCAAGGTCAGCGATCTCCCAGCTCTCGCCAACGAGCCGACCATCATCAGTCGGCAGCGTTTTGCCAAGCGACGAAAGTCGGCGACCGCCCCACACTTTCTCTTTGAGAATCGGCTCGAATGTCAGCGGGTAAGCATCTGGCATCGCTGCAACTATCGGCCGTTTGCCGCGATCGCTTCAAACCGCGACCCACGTGCCCGTCATCTCGCCCGCATCGTCCCACGTCCACCGCGCCCGCCGATGCCCGTCGTGCGCGAGCCACAGCCACTCCAGCTCACGCACCTGCGTCGCGACCACCGCAAAGTTCGCACGGCC
>JBCCQU010000302.1:0-3460 GCA_039208875.1 Planctomycetota bacterium | reverse complement strand
GCCTTGCGAAGAAGGAAGAGCTGATCTATGTGCAACAGCACAGCGAGCCGATCCGACTTGGCCGCGAGAACCCTGGATTGAAGCTTTGCCAGGCTATCCGCGACGAAGCCCACCGCTTCGCACAGCACTACCACCACGTGCTGCGACGAAAGAAAGTCGTTGGCGAATAGCTGTCGAGCGCAGCGACCTACTGCGCTGCGGTCGCGGCTTGTGCGACCACGGGCGCGATCTCGAACGACTCGATCGGCTTTGTAAGCTTCGTGCTGCCGGCAAACAGCGGTGACTTGCCGATCACGATGGGCTTGACAAGCTCCAGCCAGTCGACAAAGGCTGACGCGTCATCAAGCTCGGCGAACTGGATAGGCGTATCGGCGATTTCAAGATCGCGTCGCTGACCACCATCCAACGCGACGATGCGGTACCGGGTCGCGAGTCGCGAGAGCGACCCTTTGGAGACCAACACGACGGACACCGGGCTTGGCTCGTCTTCCGAGTCGGCCATTTCAGCGCCCGTACTCGCCTCGACGAAGGCGCGACCCAACGTCAAGACGACAGAGTCGTCGCCCTCGTTGACTGTGCGCGCGCCCTGCCTGCCCGATACCTGGCGGAAGACGTAGTCCGCGCTGTAGCAAGCTTCAACGTCGGATCCCGCAGCCGGAAATGACACCGGCAAGAAGCTCCACGAAAGCTTCGCTGCTTCCGTCGGCTGACCGTTTGTACGAAGCGAGCCGTGTTGGAAGATGTCAGCTGTTTCGCCGGCGTCGAGCCGAATCGTGACATCCGCGATGACGGAGCCCTCGAGATCGATGCCGAACGCGCCCTCCTGAAACACACTCGCCGACTTTGCCTGCATCGTGCCCGCAACCGTGACAATGCGGTCGCGCAATGCGAGATCCTCGGTCAGTTCCGAACGCAGCTCTCCGGACACCTCAGCAGTGCCGAGCACGGAGCCGGCAAGATTCGGCGAGAACTTGGGCGTGAACGCCGCTGTCTGCTTCTGGTTGATGGTGCCGAGCTCGACCGTTTCGTACGGCGTTTCGAACTTGTCCCAGGCGACAAATTGCGCGCCGCTCAGGTTCGAGACAACGTGCCGCAGTCGCGATATGCGGTTGCCCGGCTCAAGAAGCATGCGAGACTTTGCATTCGCAGTGCCAACGGGCCACGCCTTGGCAGCGGTAAACACCAGCCGCCGCTTCACGAGCCGATAGTCGGTCGTCGTCGACGGCACGCCGATCGGTCGCGAAAGGAGCTTGCGAAAGTCTTCTGCGTTCAGTGCAAGCTGATCATCCGACGCAGCCGCTTCGATGAACGCTTTCTGACCACGCTCAGTGAGCGTCGGCAACAAAGTACTCGATGGCGGATTCGGCGCGACGAAGAGCGACGCCTCGACAAGCTCGTGCTGGTCGGCGACTTCGAGTTGTCGGTGCCGCCGTGTGAGCTGCGGCTGAGTGCAACCGACGATCATCAGACACGCGACCGCAAACGCGGCGATGGCAGAGGCTCGGGCGCTCATGCGTTGTCTCCATTGCTCGGCTCTTCGCGGGTTTCATACTCGATCACTCGGCCAAGCCACGACTCGCGACCGTGTCGCGTCATGATGTACGTCTTCTCTGTGATTTCTCGGTCGGTCGCGGGCTGCTTCGCGCGACGACGAGCGTTGCCATCACGCGCAGTCACAAACTGCCGAGCGAGCGCCGCGTCACGATCCTCGTCGATGTATGAACACCACCAAAGATTGCCGCTGCGTTGCAATCGATCGACGACTGTCAGATAGACCTTGGCCATGTGTTTCGCCTTCGCTAGTCGCAATGCGTTGCGGATCGGAGCTTTATTGAGAGCACAGAGTCAATAGCATCTTCGTTGCAACGCGATCTGTCAATTGCTCGTGCTGCGAGCCGTGCAGAACAAAAGAAAAGCCCGGCCGCATGCGCGACCGGGCTCGGTGATAATAAATTCGTGTACCGAGCGATTAACGCTTCGAGAACTGGTAGCGACGGCGGGCGCCGGGCTGGCCGTACTTCTTGCGTTCCACCTTGCGGGCGTCACGCGTCAGGAAGCCGTGTTCGCGGAGCACGTTCTCGAGCTGCGGGTCGTAGCCGACCAATGCACGGGCGATGCCGAGGCGTGCAGCCTGTGCCTGGCCCATCGTGCCGCCGCCATCGCAGCGGATGAACACGTCGAGCTTGCCGAGCGTGTCGGTCACGCGGAGCGGGCTGAACACATCGAAGCGGTCGCGCTCGCCCGGCCAATACTCATCGACCGACTTGAACTGCTTGCGTGTGACCTGCACCTGCACCTTCGCGTCCGATGATGTCGGCTTGATGCGGACACGGGCCACGGCTGCCTTGCGCCGACCGACGCCCCACCACCAGCCGTGCGCGTCGGCGGGCACCGGGTCGCGGAGCGGCCGCACCTGACGCTCTTCCTCGACATCGCCGCCGAGCAGCGTGGCGCCGAGCGCCGGCTGATTGCGCATCAGCGGGCTGGTCTCATCGCCACCGGTCACGGTCTCGGTCGCGTCTTGGTTGGTTGTCGTCGGATCGTTGATGTCGGTCATGCGTTCACTCGATCTCGCTTGTGTGCCCGCTGCGTGTCAGGTTCGGGCCAAGTCAGTTCAGTCGCGTTTGTGTTCTGGTTCTTCGCTGGTCTCAGATCTTCACGGGTGCCGGCTGCTGTGCCTGGTGCGGATGCTCAGCACCCGGATACACCTTTAGCTTGCTCAGCATCTGTCGGCCGAGGCGGTTCTTCGGAAGCATCCGCTTGATCGCGCCCTCGATCAGCTTCTCTGGCCGACGCTCGCGGAGCTTGCCGAACGGCTCGGCACGCAGACCACCGGTGTAGCCCGTGAAGTGCGTGCGGTACCGCTGCGTTGCCTTCTGGCCGGTCAGCCCGACCTTCGTGCCGTTGGTCACGATCACGAAGTCGCCGGTATCGACGTGCGGCGTGTACTCGGGCCGATGCTTGCCCATCAGGATCGTCGCGGCCTCGGCTGCCAGACGGCCCAGCGGCACGCCCTCAGCATCGATGATGTGCCACGACTTCTCCAGTTCGTTCGGCTTGGCCAGCGTCGTCGACCGGCCCAGCATGCGGGCCAGATCCTTCTTGCGGACCACGCCGCCGTGACGCGGCGGGTTGGCCGAAGTCGCCTTCAAGCCCTCCGGCATCGCCGGCGTGCTGGTCGTCGTGTCGCCATTGCTCTCGACAGTCGTGTCGTTCTCAGCCATCTCGGGAACCTCTCAGTAGACGCACGCAGCACGAAATCGCACGCATGGTCGTGCACTGGTTCGCCGCTCTACCGGGCGGGGCGGGCCGGGCTACCGGAGCAGCCAGGCAAGTTTGTCGAATCGGGCTGCTTCCTGCAGCGGTCACAACGATAGGCCACCACGCACGCTGGTCAACCAGAGCCACTAGAGGCCACACCGCCCTAGCAAAGCCTGCCTTTGGTGGCACCGGTCTCCAG
>JBCCQU010000301.1:0-3481 GCA_039208875.1 Planctomycetota bacterium | reverse complement strand
GCGCGACCGCAAAGTTTCAGCTACCGCCGACCGCAGCCGATCGAGCCCGCTGCCATCGAGTGCGCACACCGCGAGCGCCCCGCTGCCCGCGTGCGGCAGGTCGGCCTTGGTGCGCACACGAATGACCGTCGCGTCAGTCGCGACAGGCAGCTCCTGGTGCGCGCCGTCAGCGCAATGCAACACGACGTCGGCCGATCTGATCGCACCCACCGCTGCCGGCTCGGCGGTGCCAGCAACAAACCCCGGCGCATCGACAAGCTCCACCGGCGAAGGATCGATCGGCGCAAGCGACCAAGCCTCAGCGATGGCATCGCGCGTCGAGCCTCGCTCGGCCGACGCAACCGCTCGCCGCCGTCCGAGCAGCGCATTGAAAAGCGTGCTCTTGCCAGCGTTCGTCTCGCCGGCCAGCACGACGCGGGCCGCGTCGGACTCACCCATCGCCGGAGCACCGGCGTGTTGCTCGATCGCGTTCCGCATCGACACGAGCCGTGCGCGCAGGTCGGCCGGCGCGATCGCCACGACATCCTCCTGATCCGTGAAGTCGATCCCGGCTTCGACCAGCGCCAGCAGCGTTGTGAGCTCATCGGCCCATGCGCGCACGCGCTGGCCGAACCTGCCCGAAACCAAATCGCCGGCTGCGCGCAGCTGCTCGGCGTTATCCGCAGCGATAACACTCGCGACGCCCTCAGCCTCATCGAGCGAAAGCCGACCCGCGAAATACGCCCGGGCTGTGAACTCGCCCGCGTCTGCTGCGCGCACGGCGTGGTGCCCAAGCAAGCGATCGAGAACCAGCCGCGGCACCACAGCACCACCGGCCACCAACAACTCGGCAGCATCCTCACCCGTGTATGACCGCGGCCCGGGCGTGCACATGGCCAGCATCGGCAGCGCGCAACCGCCCGCAGCCATCGGCATGCGCACACGTTGGATCTTGCGCGCACGATCGATCGGCTCGGTGAGCAGATCATCGAGAACATCGAACGTCGCGGGGCCGCTGAGCCGCACGATGGCGCGCGCAGCGCGGCCGGGTGGTGACGCGATGGCTGCGATCGTGTCGCCGGTTGGGTGGAGGGCTTGGGCGTCGTGCGTCGGCGTGGCCATGCCGGCCTCGATTACCGCTTCTTGTAGCGTCGCGCCTGCTGCTGACCCTTGCGCTGCGAGGTCTGCCGCTCGCCGGGCTTGGGCATGTTGGCCTGCGCCTCGCGCATGGCTTTGAGGTCTTGCTGGCGCTGCGCCATCTCTTGCAGCTTGGACATAAACCCGCCGGGCTTGGGCGGCTTGGGACGCAGGTTTTCTTCATCGAGTCGGCCGGACTTCTCCAGTCCGCCGCGGATCCATCGGCTCTCGAGGATGCCGAGCGTGGAGTTGGTGATGAAGTAGAGCGCAAGGCCCGACGGCGCGTTGTACATGAAGATCGGGAACATCACGACCATCATGAACTTCATGATCTTCTGCTGGCTCTCCTGCTCGGGCGTCAGCGTTGCGGTCTGCGGCGGGGTGAGATACTTCTGCTGCAGGAAGAACACCACGCCGAGGATGAGCGGCAGGATGTTGAACGAGCTGATCGCGCCCATCAGCGGGATCTCGATGATCGACCGGCCGAAGTAGATCGCGCGGTCGGGCTCGGACAGGTCGGCCAAGAAGTCCCAGCCGCCGATGTTCTGGAACACGCCGAAGAACGCAGCCTCGTGGCGGAGATCGATCACGAAGTAGAGTGTGGCATAAAGAGCGATCCACACCGGCGATTGCATGAGCATGGGGATCATGCCGCCGATGCAGCCCGCGGGGTTGGCACCTTCTGTGCGCATCACCCGCAGCGTCTCTTCCTGCATTTTCTTCGGGTCGTCCTTGTACTTCTCTTTGAGGCGGGCGAGCTTGGGCTGCGCGATCTGCATGCGCTTGCCGAAGATCTGCATGCGGACCTGCGCCCAACGCGTGACGGGGTGCAGGATGGTGCGCACGCACACGACCAGCAGCACGATGGCGATGGCCCAGTCGCTGACGAGGCTGTGGAAGATGCGGAGCAGGCCGAGCAGCGGGCCGGTGAGCCACTCGAACGTGCAGAAGGCGCACGGACCGCCGAAGTTGTAGAGCACGACTTCTTCGATGCCGAGCTGGGCAGCCAGATCACTCTGGCGGATGATCGGCTTGCTCTTGGGACCGGCGTAGACGCCGAAATCGAACGAGACGCTGCCGCCCGGCGCGACCTCGAGCTGCCGCATCTCGAGCAGCAGGCCGATCTGCGCGTTGTTGGCCCAGCTCGTTCCGAACAGGCCCGAGCGTTGGCGGGTGTTGTTGATGAGCAGCCTCTGCACCGACACGAGATTGTCGAAGGCCTTGCTGCCGGCTGTGGTCAGCGTTGCCGGATCGACAAGCTCGTGCGCGAGCACGCCGAAGTAGCGATTGGTGACGCCGAACCACACGAGCGAGTGCTGCTTCTCGCGGCTGTTCTCGTTGGGCCACACTTCGGCGCTCGCGGCGTAGTTGCGTCGTTCGTCGATGGAATCGCCGAATGCGGTGTGCCGCGGCTTGAGGTAGTCGCTGGCTGCGACGAACATCTGCGTCGGGTCGGCAGCCGGGCCGGGCAGGTAACCGAAGCGGAGGCGTCGCTTATCACCGCCGTAGTTGAGCTGGTCCTCGGGCATGTCGACTGGGCCGATGCTGTCGAGCGCGACGCGTACGGGCTCGTCGAGCAGGCTTTCGACACGCTGCGTGATGCGTATCTCGTGCGCACCGCTCTCGAGCTCAAACTTCCGGAAGATGCGGAAGGCCGGGGCGTTGTCGTTCTCAGTATCGACGATGCGGGCCTCGAACTCGCCGGGCGTCTCGGTCTGTCGCCAAGCGCGGACGCCGACGAGGAAGACCTCGCGCTCGCCCTCTACACGCAGCCGATATGCCGAGAATGGCACGATGACCTCGCGGCTGAGGATCGTGCCGTCGGCGCCGACTCGCTCGAGCAGTTGCGTGTGCTGAATCTGCACGTGCCGCTCGGCGGGCACGTCTTCGCCGTCGCGTGCAGCCCGGTCGTCATCGACGGAGATCAGCTCGTCGGCCAGGCGGATGGAATCGACGCCGGCGCCGGTCGACGAGAACTCGATGAAGAGCTTGTCGTCGCCGTCGATCTCGAGCGAGCCGAGCGGATCGAAGCCGAAGGTACGGTCGGCATCCGTCCAAGGCTCGACGCGGAAGCGCGGCGGCTCCTGCACCGGCTCGAGCGCTTGCGGCGGTTCTTCGACAGTTTCTTGTTGTCCATCAGCCTCCGGCGCGGCAATTTCCGAAGCATCGGCCGAAGCGTCGGGCGGCGTGGTCGCCTCGCTTGCGTCTTGAGCCAGCGCCCGCGGCGAGGCAGCAAACAGCATCGCGATGAGGGCGATGGAGACGAGGAGCCCGCCGGCGAACGGCGCTGGTCGGTCACAGTGCATGTCAGCGTCCCTCATAGAGCCGGTCGGCGAGCATGTTGTGCAGCTCACCGATCTCGCGG
>JBCCQU010000300.1:0-3487 GCA_039208875.1 Planctomycetota bacterium | reverse complement strand
GCTTGCCGATCAAGATCGGATCGGCCTCGCGCTCGGCCATCGCACGCTCAACACCAAGCAGCGTCTGCGGCCCGCTCGCCACGTTCCGCACGCGATCGCGGATGTTCTCAACGTCCGCCTTGATGCGCGCGATGTGGTCCTTCGTCTCCGGGTCGGCCTGACCAAACCCGCTGATCCACTCCGCCTCGCTGACGATGTCCTCAAGGCATTCGCGCAGCTCCCCCTCAACCCGCCCCGACACCGACTGATTCGTCGCGCTCCGCTCCACGACCAGCAGGTCGAGGATGTGCAGGCTGATCGCGATGTACCGCGCGAAGATCTCGAGGAACTGCCGATCCGCATCGGTAAACGCCGCAGTCTCACGGCTCTCCACGTTCACCACGCCGACCACAGCATCGTGCAGCCGCAGCGGCACCGTCAGGCTCGACTTCGCATCGCCGAGCCCCGGCAAAAACCGCTCGTCGGCCTCGGCATCCGAACAGATATAGCTCACGCCCGTCGCCGCAACCAAACCGCTGATACCGCTGCCTTCTTCTTCCGCATACAGATCGAAGTCGTCGACCTCCGGCGGCATACCCACCATCATCACCAACTCGAGCTTGCCCGTGCGATCGTCCGTCAGCCTGACCACAAAGTGATCGAAGTTCAGCAGCTCGTGCGTGTGCTGCTCCACCCGGCTCTGCAGCATCTCCAGCCGCTCGGCCGAGTTCTTCGTGCGCACAGCCTCGGCCTCGAGATTGATCAGCGCCGCGCCCGCGCTATCGATCGCAGCCATCCGCGCTTCCATCCGCCGACGCTTCGTCGTCTCGCGCACAACCGCTGCGATATGCCCCGGCTCGGCTCCCTCGATATCAGCCGGCGACACGTACACCTCGAAGAAGCGGTTCGCCTCTTCGTCCACCACGTCAAACTTGCACGTCGCCGAGTTGGGCTCGTCGTACACGCCCGGCTTCGCCCCGCCAGAGCCCGAGTTGAAGAAGTCCCGAGCCTCGCGACACACCGCGACGACCCGCGCCTTCACCGGCTCATCCAACAACTTGAATCGATCGTTGGCCCACACCAGCGCGCCGCCGGGCGTCGTCAGGCACACGCCCTCGCCGATCGCGTTCAGCATCGCCGATGCAGCCGCCGGCCCCAGCAGTTGCTCGCGCAGCCGCTCGTCGATCGCGACCGAGCTATCGCTCAGCTTGCTCGCGGGGTCGACGCCCTCGCTCCCGGCAACAACGACTTCGTATCGGCCACCCAGGGCCGCTGACAGTTCATCAGGGCGAACATCGGGCCCGCCCAGAATCAGAAGCTTTGGCTTGTCCGGACTCATGTCCCGGCACTCGCCCTTTCTGTCATCGTCGTCACCCAGGTCCCGCCCGGGCACTGGCCTACGAGACTACTCGACCGATCGAGCCATGCAATGCTAACCCCGGAACCCCCGCGAACATTCGTTGCATGTCCGCGTAAGCCCGCCACGTTCGATACCGCAAACATCGGCTCGCGACACGTCGCTACTGTGGCCTTCCAATGCTCGTTGTCAGGCAAATCCAAAAGAGATTCGGCCCGACCGTCGCCCTCCGCGATGTCAGCCTCGACGCTGCACCCGGTGAAATCCTTGGATTTCTCGGCCCCAACGGTGCCGGCAAGAGCACCACCTTCCGCATCGTCGCCGGCCTGTTCAGGCCCGACAGCGGCACCGCGCAACTCGATGGCAACGACCTGTCCAAGCAACCCTGTTCGTCCAGAGCCCAAATCGGCTACCTCCCGGAGACCACAACTCTGTATCCGGAGATGACCCCGCTGGGGTTCCTCACCTACCGCGCACGACTCTGGCAATTGCGGGGCAACACCCGCCGACGAGCCGTCGCGTCCGCCATCGACCGCTGCGGCTTGTCCAAGACCCAACGCCAACGCATCGGCACCCTCAGCAAGGGCTACCGCCAACGCGTGGCCCTCGCCGCCGCCATCCTCCACGATCCGCGGCTGCTGCTGCTCGACGAGCCGACCAACGGCCTCGACCCCGCACAACTCGAAGACTGGCGCGCCCTCATCCGCCAACTCGCTCACGACCGCATCCTCATCCTCAGCTCGCACGTCATGGGCGAGGTCGACCGTCTCTGCGCGCGCGTCGCCGTCATCGCAGCCGGCCGAATCATGGCTGCCGGCTCACGAGCAGACGTCGCCCGCGCCGCCGGCCAACGCAGCGGCGTCGTCATCGAAGCCCAGGGCAACGCCGCCGAACTCGCCCAACGCGTGCGCACAGCCCGCGGTGTCAAAGCCATCGACACCACAACCACGGTCGACGGCTGGACCAGACTCGACATCGATACCGACGACGACGACCGCCGCGAAGCCATCGTCGCCGCGCTCGGCAGCACCTCAATCAGAGAGATCACACGCCGCCGCGCCTCGCTCGAACGCGCCTTCGCTTCACTTGTCTCGGGCACCGCAGACGTGCGCACAGATGAGGATGCCGCCTGATGCGCGCACTGGCCATCGCACAACGCGAGACCGCCTCGATGTTCCGCCTGCCCGTCGGCTGGGTTGTCATCGCGCTCTACCTCTTCCTCGCCGCAGTGGTGTTTGTCGTCGGCACCTTTCGGCCCGGATCCGCAGCAACACTCCGCGACTTCTTCAGCCTCTCGCAATGGCTGCTCGTCCCGATAGCACCCGCCATCTCGATGCGCCTCATCAGCGAGGAAATCCGCACCGGCAGCATCGAGCCGCTGATGACCAGCCCCGCGAGCGAAGCCTCTATCATCGTCGGCAAGTTCCTCGGCGCACTCGCGTATCTCGTCGCGATGCTTGCCCCGACACTGGCCTTCCCCGTGCTGCTGTGGATGCACGCCGAGCCCGCGCCCGACATCGGCCCCATCGCGTCCGGCTATCTCGCCCTTCTGCTGCTCGGCTGCACGTTCCTGTCGCTGGGGCTGGTCGCCTCAGCCGTCACCTCGAGCCAAACCCTCGCGTTTCTCGCGACGCTGTTCGTGCTGATCGGCTGGGTCATGCTGCCCACGCTCGCCATCCCCGGCCTGCCGGGCTGGGCGGCCGAAGCCATCGCATCCGTCGCCGTCGGTCCGCGTGTCGGTGAACTCGCAAAGGGCGTGATCGATGCGCGCGCCGTTGCGTTCTTCATCGCTGCGACGCTCGTCTTCCTTGCAGCCGCTTGGTCGGCACTAAGGCTCCGGCGATGGGCATGAAACTCCGCGGTGCCATCGAAGTTGTCATCGCCTTCGCCCTCACCGGCGCCATCGTCGCGGTGCTCCTGCTCGCAGCAGATCGCATCCCGCTCCGGCTCGATGTCACCGCGGCCGGCGAGCAACAACTCTCGCCGCAGACCACAGCCCTGCTCGATGCGCTGCCCGCGATCGGCCCCGATGACATCCGCATCGTCGTCGCCGGCGAGCAGGGCGCGATCGATCGCGACATCCGCCGCGAGGTCCGCGACGTGCTCGACCTGTTCGATGCGCATCCAGCGGTGCTCGTCGAATACATCGAT
>JBCCQU010000299.1:0-3496 GCA_039208875.1 Planctomycetota bacterium | reverse complement strand
GTTTGGTGCCCTTGTGCGACAGGAGGTCATGCCCTACGACTGGAACTCATGGCCGCGGCTGTCGAGGCAGACCGCGCGGATTGTCGATGCGAGATTTGTCGGAAATGAACTCAGCAGGACTGCGTCGCTAGTAGGCACATGGGCAACGACGCTTCATGTTGCGGGTTCGCATTTCGAGGATCGAACACGTGCAACTACCGCTTTGAGCGTGTACGGCTTGGGATCCTACTTTGAGACTCCCGGCATGATCACGCTCTCCGACAGCACCTTCCGGGCTGGCAGCAGACTGACCTTCGGCGGCTACGGCATGACCGTCGACATGATTGGGTGCCAGCTGCTTGATACAAGCCTCTGGCTCGCAGTCGATCGTGCCCGTCTGGCTAACACAGTGATCGCGCCGCCCGCGGGAGCACCGGGGATCACATTTGGAGATGACTTCCGGGATGATCGCGGCCGCCAGCTCTTGATCGACCATGTCACGATCGCGACGTATGACGACACCGACGCGGTTCGCATCAAGGCGGACGCACTCGGCTCTGCACAGGTGTATCGGTCGGTGCTGGTGTCCCGTACGCAGGCTCAGGAACCTGGCGAAATTGTCTTTCGTCCACCATTCGCCTTCATCGAGGTTGTCGAAAGCTACGCGCAGATACTTGGTCTGCCGCCAGAGCAACTGCCCGGCTCCGGCCTACTTTCGGAGCCGCCCGCACTCGTCGGCCCGACAACCGGTCCCGCGCTCACTGCGGACGCACTTCGGCCGTCGCTCGGTTCGTCAGCGATCGACGCCGGGACTTCGGCACAGCTCTTGGGCGGGCTCGACATCACAACCGACATCCGCGGCCTGCTGCGCGACAGCACACCCGACGTCGGCGCCTTCGAATACGTCGCGTTCCTCGACTGCCCGGCCGATGTCAACGCCGATGCCCGGCTCGATATCGACGACTTCTCAGCTTTCGTCGCTTTGTTCTTCGCGACAGCCGCCGCAGCAGACATCAATCGCGACAGCGTCTTCGATATCGACGACTTCTCAGCCTTTATCGATCAGTTCTTCGCGGGCTGCTAGCACACGTCACCGAAGCCGCGCCTCGGTCATCAGCCGCTTCATCTCCCGCACCGCTTCCCGCAGCCCGATGAATACCGCTCGGCTCACGATCGCGTGGCCGATGTGCAACTCCTCAACGTGCTCGAGCTCAGCGATCGGCTGAACGTTGTGATAGTTCAGCGCGTGCCCCGCGTTGAACCGCATGCCGCGCTCATGGATCGCGTCGCCGCTGTCCGCCACTGCCTGCAGCGCCTGCTTCAGCTCCGCCCGCCGGAAGTCACCGCCGGCCGCTGCGAAAGCGTGTGCATAAGGCCCGGTGTGAATCTCGCACACATCGAATCCGCACGCCGCCGCCGCGTCGACCTGCCGCGCATCCGGATCGATAAACGCCGACACGATCAGCCCCGCGTCGCGAAGCCTCGCAACCACCGTCGTCAGCCGCTCGGTCTGCCCCGCGACATCCAGCCCGCCCTCGGTCGTGACCTCGTCGCGGCCCTCGGGCACCAGCATCGCCGTGTGAGGTCGCAGCCGGCGCGCGATCTCCACCATCTCCGTCGTCGCCGCCATCTCAAGGTTCAGCTTCGCACCCAGCGTGCCGCCAGCCGTCGCGGTCAGCGCAGCCAGTTGCTCCACGTCGCGATCACACACGTGCCGCCGGTCTTCGCGCAGGTGCACCGTGATGCCGTCCGCCCCGCCAAGCTCAGCCTCGTGCGCCGCCCGCACCGGATCGGGCTCGCCGTGCCCCTTCGGACTATCGCGGTACCGGGCCTGCCGAACGCTCGCAACGTGATCGATATTGACGCCGAGTCGAAGCATGCCACAGCGTAGCGCAGCACCCAACCCCAGCGTCCACCCTCAACCCTTCCCGGACGACGGATCCACCGCCGCATAGCAAGGCTTCTCGCCCGCGAGCACCCGCCACACGTCCTTCACCACCCAGCTCATCGCACGCTTCGCGGTCGCGGTCGCCCCGGCAATATGCGGCGCGAGGTGCACATTCGGCAACTGCCACAGCGGCGAGTCATCTTCGATCGGCTCCGGGTCATGCACATCCAGCATCGCCGTCGCGCCGCTGTGCGCGCCCATAAAGGCTGCGCACGCCCGAGGCTCAACCACCATTCCTCTACTCGTGTTGATGAACACAACGTCTGACTTCAGCCGACCGAACACGTCCGCGTTCACCAAGTGCCTATTACCCGGCCGCCCATCCACGTGCACCGTCAGCACGTCCGATCGCTCAGCCAACTCGTGCAGCGTCACCGGCTTCGCCCCAAACCGATCGCCTTCCTCAACCTCCCGTACATCGTGATACAGAACGTCCGCATCGAGCGCGGTCATCGCCCGCGCCACCTGCGAGCCGATCCGTCCAAAGCCCAGCACGCCCACAGTCAGGTCGCTCAGTTGCCGCGGCGCGATCAGTTCGCCCCGCAGCTTCTTCCAAGCCACGAGATCCATCGACTCCTGCAGAAACAGCCGCGGCCGCAACGCGTCAAACGTCAGCGCAAGCACATACTCCACGACCGCCCGCGAGTTCGCACCCGGCGTGTGTACCACCGCGATGCCGCGCTCAGCGCACGCCTCCAGATCAATGTTGTCTAGCCCGACACCCGCCCGGCCAATCACCGCAAGCGTCGGCGCCGCATCCAGCAATCGCCGGTCGACCCGCGTGTACGTACGCACGACAAGGCCGTCCGCCTGCGGCAGCAATCGACCGAACTCGTCGCTATCAAACAGCACCCGCTGCAGATTCGTGCGCGCAGCCAGCCAACCGGCCGCCTCCGCATCAAGCTCTTCGGATTGGATCACAAGCCGGCCCGACGTCTCAGTCATCAGCGCTCCGCGGGGCGTTCTCGGGTCCCTCCCCGCCTGCATCCCTGTCGGCATCACCCCCGTCGTCGCCACCAAACTCCGCCGGCTCGATCACGCACGACATCGATCCCGCCGAGTTCTTTATGAACGGATCGGCACCAAACCCGAGCACCTGCTCGCACTTCAGCTCGGCGTGCTCCTTATGCGTCGTCAGGCACACCGCCCGCCCATCGGCGTCCACCCGCTCGGCGATCTGAAACCCCTTCTCAATCGGGTGCCCAAATACCTTCTGCATCATCGCGATCACGTACTCGTAGCTGTGATCGTCATCGTCCAGCAGCACCACGTTCCACGGCACCGGCCGGTCGGTCGATGGTCGGGTCGCCCGCTCCGGCCGAACCTTCACCGCAGCAGCCGCCATCGATTCATCAGCCGGCAGGCCCTCAAACGGCGTGTCGTCCCATTCGCTCATTGCAGCCATCGTACCCGCTTCAACCGATCACTCGAAGCACAATCACCGACCGAGCACCCCGGCAGCCTCTCCCGCCGCCGCTTGACGATGCCACTTCGACCGGCCACACTGCACAGCCGGGAAGGCTCCCGGCGCACGCCGCCTGCGTTGTCGGCTCGCGCCAGCCAAGCCGC
>JBCCQU010000298.1:0-3501 GCA_039208875.1 Planctomycetota bacterium | reverse complement strand
GCTTGGGCTCAGCGAGCGCGGCGTGTGCGCATCGGCCGGTGCGGCGTGCAGTTCGGGTTCGCTCGATCCGTCGCCGGTGCTGCTGGCGATGGGCATCGAGCCGGCGGTGGCGCACGGATCGGTGCGTTTCAGTCTGGGGCCGGACACGACCGAGGCCGAGGTGGCTGAGGCGGGCGCGACGGTGGCCGCGGTGATCGAGAATCTGAGCCGAACGCTGACGCCCGCCTGACGGCGATACGCTGTGGGCAACGCAACAGGAGCCAAACCATGCCCCGCCCGATCAAAGGTTCGACCCGTCGTCTCCGCCGCCGCAAGATGAAGCAGTCCGGCGAGCACAAGCGCCGCTTGGCGAAGGCACGCCGCAAGCTTTCGTCGGGTCGGGTTGCGTACGGGTCGTCGAAGGCGCGCACGTAGCGGAATCGGCACGCAGATGAGATGCGCATCGAAGCCCGGGCCCCGGGCGAGTCGATGAATTGGTTGCGCATCGCACAGGAGTCGCCGGGTGTCTACCGCTGACCAACCGAAGCCGACAGGCGGGCCGAAGCCGACAGACGGGCCGAAGCCGGGCAAGCCGACGGAGGCGAAGGCTGACGCTGCGCCGAAGCAGAAGCGGCACGCGCGGCGTTTGGCTGCTCGGCGACCAAAGCCCAAGCGGCGGCGACGTCTGCGGCCGGTGGCTGCGGTGAGCGCACTCACGCGGTTTGCGCAGGGGCTGGTTGTGCTTGCGGTGATCGTGGGTGTCGGTGTGCTGTCGATGGAGATCGCGCGGGCACGCGTTGAGCGTGAGGTGTACAAGACGCGGCTGGCCGACTTGCATCTTGAATTTGATGCGTTGGTGGAGCGGTACAACCGGGCTGTGCGCAGGAGCGCGGTGACCGAGCTTGTTGTCGAGGACGGCGAGCTCGATGTATCGGTGCGTTCTTCGGCGGGCGAGCTGCGGCGGATCGAAACCGATGCGGACCCGAGCCGCGAGGTGTACGTCGACTTTGCGGTGGTCAACGGCCGCATCTGGGTGCGGCGAGTCTTTGACGAGACGACCGCGCCGTCGGACGCGACGCTGATCGATCCGGAGTTGGCTGAGATCGATTGGGAATCGGAAGAGGCGTCGCACGGGCAGGCGGTGTATCGCTCGCTGAGCGAGGGGCGCTGGGTGGTGTCGGTGAGCGGGTCGGGCGCGATGCAGCTTGTGCCTTCGCCGATCGATGGGCCGGCCGACCTTGTGGCCCCGCCGAGGGTGGCGTCGTTCGAGGAGTTGGAGGCTGAGGCCCGACGCGAGGTGGGCGAGTTGGGCTGGATCGAGATGATCCGGGCCCTGCTGCGGGGCTAGGCGAGGGCTGAGCAGGCCCGGTGAAAGCAAGCAGAAACACTGGCTGATGCGGTCTTCATGGCTGCTGATGCGGTTTCGTGCCTGAATTTCGTGCGGGTCGCTGTCTTTCGCGTGCAAAAATCTGCGTGGCGAGCTATATTTTCTGCGTAGATCGTTTGCACTTCCGGAATCTGTGTTTCGGGATAGCGAGAGGAGAGATGGGATGAACCGCAGGCTTATCGCGATGGTCGCTGGCGGCGTGACGATTGGTTGCGTTGGCGTGGCTTGGGGAGCGGCACTCCTTGGCTCGGCTGTGGCTGCCTCGTCAGAGGTTTCTCCCGTCGGCGACTTGGCTCTGCACAGCCCATTCTCGGAGCCCGCGCCGATCGCAGCCCCCGCGGCTGCACCTGCGAAGGTTGCGACCGGAGCAACGGTGGTGCTGACTGAGTCGACGCGCACGCCGCCCGAAGAGGTGGCGGTACCTCAACGCGCATCGGCCACCGCGAGCATTCTCGCACAGATCGATCTCGGTGAGGCCGAGCCGACGCTTGGTGCGTTTGACCTCTCAAGTGATATCGAGAATCCGCTGAATGTGAGCAGCTTGTCGGTTCGAACGGGTGAAAGCCGCGTGACGTCTCGACTTGCTGAGCGGCTCGCTGCGCTCGAGCTCGACTGAGTTCGTTTTGGCTTGACATTCACGACGTATCCCAACGCTCGGCTGTGATGGCTGAGCGTTCTTTGTTTCGTATCGGCACGTGCACCGCATGCACCGCTATTCTCGCAGCGGTGAGCTGTTCATGAACCTGCAAGCGCCGATGTCCAAACTCAAGAAGCTCGGCCAACGGCTGGGCTTCGAGCGTGATTGGTATCTCATCGCGCTCGGCGCAATCATCGGCACGCTGACCGCGTTTGGAGCGCTCGCCTTTGCTGAGGTGCTGCACCTGCTTGAGTATTGGGTGGCGGACCAGCGCGAGGCTGCAGGCCGATGGGGCTGGGTGACGCTGTTCGTGTTTCCACTGATCGGCATGGGGCTGACCGGCGTGATCGTGCAGTTGTACGCGTCGGAGGCCAAGGGCCACGGCGTGCCGCAGGTCATCAAGGCGCTGGTGCAGCGCGGCGGCGAGATCCCGGCACGCATCGGCATCGTCAAAGTCATCGCGTCGATCCTCACGGTCGGTAGCGGCGGATCGGCGGGCACGGAAGGGCCGATCGTGCAGATCGGAGCAACGGCCGGCTCGGTGTTCGGCCGAAGCCTGCGTGTCGATCGTGAACATCTGCGGACGCTCGTCGGGTGCGGTGCTGCGGCCGGCATCGCGGCGATCTTCAACGCGCCGATTGCTGGCGTCTTCTTCGTGCTCGAGATTCTGCTGCGAGACTTCTCGCTGCGGACGTTCATGCCGATCGTAATCTCATCGGTGTTTGCATCGGTGACGACGCAAGCGGTGACGGGCGAGCCGACAGCGATCTTCGACGCGAGCCAGTTGGCGGAGGCTCAGTTCTTGCCGCAGGAGTTGCCGAGCTATGTGGTGCTCGGTGGCGTGTGCGGCCTGGTCGCGGTGCTGTTCAATCGGCTGCTGCACTGGGGTGAAGATGTGTACGACCGTGTGCGCATCCACCCTCTGCTGAAGCCGCTGACGGGCGCGTTGCTGCTCGGCAGCCTCGGCGTTGCGTTCATTGCGCTGTCGGGCGTGTGGCAGAGCGAAGGCCGGGCGAGTGTGCCCGATTTCTATGGCAACGGCTACGAGACGATTCGATCGCTGCTGACCTCCGAACCGTACGGCGGCGGGTCGATCTTTGCGGGCGATGCGGCGTTGCTCGGCTTCTTATTCGCGCTGGTTGCGTTCAAGGCGGTTGCGACGACGCTCACGCTGGCAAGCGGCGGCTCGGGCGGTGTGTTTGCACCGAGCTTGTTCCTCGGGGCGGCCACGGGCGGCGCGGTGGGGCTTGGCTTGCGTGAGCTCGGCCTGCTGCCGGAGGGATCATCACCGGCGCCGTACGCGCTTGTTGGCATGGCGGCTGTCGTCGCGGGCAGCACGCATGCGCCGCTCACGGCGGTGCTCATCTTGTTCGAGTTGACGCAGAATTACCGAGTCATTCTGCCGATCATGCTCGCGGCGATCATGGCGACGATCGTTGCGCGGCTGATGGATCGCGAGTCGATCTACACATATCGGCTTCTTAAAGCCGGCCTCACG
>JBCCQU010000297.1:0-3507 GCA_039208875.1 Planctomycetota bacterium | reverse complement strand
GTAGTTCTCGATGCCGTTGCACATGCCGACTTCCTCGATCATCTCGATGTCGTACTTTGTGCGTGCGAGCAGCCGCTGCGCTTCCAGCACCTTGCCCTCGCTGCGAAATTGAAGCACCCGCGCATCGAGTTCCGCTTTGATCCCGTCTACGGCCGACTTGAGCTGGTCCTCGGGCATCACGTAGTGCACCGCCGGGAACAGGAAGAACTGCTGCTCCTCCGCAAGCACCTCGCCGCTCGTCGGGTGCAGCAAGTCCACGCGATCGATCTCATCGCCGAACAGCTCCACCCGCACGCTGAAGCGCTCGTACGCAGGCCACACCTCGACCGCATCGCCACGCACGCGATACTGCCCGCGCTTCCATTCCATGTCCGTCCGCTGATACTGCATCGCGTTGAGCGCAAGGAAGAACTCACGCCGATTGATGCGGCTGCCCCGCGTGATCGTCAGCACCTTCTGTGCGTAGGCCTCGGGCGAGCCAAGACCAAAGATGCACGACACCGATGCCACCACCAGCGTGTCGCGCCGGCTCAGGATGTTGCTCGTCGCAGCCAGACGCAGCAAGTCCAGATCGTCGTTGCGGCTCGCGTCCTTTTCGATGTAGATATCCCGCGACGGGATGTACGCCTCGGGCTGGTAGTAGTCGTAGTAACTGACAAAGTAGTTGACGCTGTTGTTCGGAAAGAAGCCCCGCAGCTCTTCGTACAACTGAGCCGCGAGCGTCTTGTTGTGGCTCATGATCAGCGTCGGCTTGTTCAGCTTCGCGATCACGTTCGCCATCGTGAACGTCTTGCCCGTGCCGGTCGCGCCCAGCAGGCACACGTGCGGCTGGCCCTCACCGATATCGTGCACAAGCCCCTCGATCGCCATCGGCTGATCGCCCATGGGCTTGAAATCACTCACCAACTCAAAGCGGTCGTCAGGCACAGCCGAACGGTAGCCGCACGGACCGATTCGTTCACCCCGTCGCCTGCACAGCCGATGCGATGCCGTTGATCGTCTGGAACAGCACCGCCCGCAGGTCGTCAGCTTGGGCGTCGCCGTCTTCCAGCCGACGCACCCGCTCCAGCAAGTGCGCCTGCACCACGTTCAGCAGGTCTGTATCGGGGTTCCGCTCGCGGATCGAAGCCTGGATCACCGGGTTGTGATCCAGCAGTTCGTTCTGCCCGGTGATCTTCAGCAGCGCCGCACGCGCCCGATCGAAGTCGCGAGCCACCACACCGAACGCCTCGTTGCTGCCATCCACCGCAGCGGCATAGTGCGCAGCGATCGGCAGCCTTGCCCGCGCCAGCTCTTGCTGCGCATTGTCGATCATCGCCCGGATGAACGGCCGCGACTGATACAGCTCCGCGAGTTCCGCCAGCGTCTGCTCATCCTCATCGCCCAGCGCAGCACCCAAGCCGAACCAGCCCGGCACCGTCAGCCGCATCTGCGTCCACGCAAACACCCACGGGATCGCCCGCAGATTCTCCATGTCCACACGCCCGCTGTTCCGCATCACCGGCCGGCTCGCGATCGGCAGCTTGCTGATCTGGCGAATCGGGCTCGCGCCCGTGTACCAAGGCCAGAACGAATCACTCTCCACCAACGCCCGATACGCCTGCTCCGACGAATCCGCCAAGCGCCCGATCAGCTCCGGCTTGTCCGCAGCACGCTCCTCGTCAGCCTTCGCGATATCTGCCGAAGCAAAGTGCGTCGACAGCATCATCGCGTTGATGATCTGCTCCAGGTGCCGATGCGCGATCACCGGCATCGCATACCGGAAGCTGATGACCTCGCCCTGCTCCGTGAATCGGATCCGACCCGTATGGCTCACGCCCGGCGTCGCCATGATCGCGCGATTCGCTCGGCCGCCGCCGCGACCAACCGTGCCGCCCCGGCCATGGAAGAAGCGAAAGTCAACGCCGTGCGCACGGCACACCCGCGCGATCTCGTCCTGCGCCGTGTGCAGCGACCAGTTCGCAATCAGGTAGCCGCCGTCCTTGTTCGAGTCCGAGTATCCCAGCATCACTTCCTGAAACTGGTTGCGGCTCTTGAGCGCAGGCCCGTACGCCTCGTCCTCAAATAGCTCCGTCAGCAAGCCCGGCGCACGCTGCAAGTCATCGATCGTCTCGAACAGCGGCACCACATCCAGCATGCTCCGCCCGCTGTGCACACCGTTCGGTGGTTCATACAGCCCCGCCTGCTTCATCAGTACCAGCGGCTCAAGCATGTCGCTCAGATCGTGCGTCATGCTTATCACGATCGAACGGATACTCGCCGGATCACGCTTCACAGCCTCCTGCGCCAGCGCAAACACCTCCATCGAGTCCCGCGTGATCTCATCATCGATTTGTCGCTCGGGCGAGACCAACGGCCGCGGGTTCTTGAGCTCCGCGCGCAACACCGCGAGCTTCCCAGCTTCATCTAGCGACGCATAGTCCTCGGTCACGCCCGCAAGCCTGAACAACGTCGTGAGCGTCGCCTCGTGCTTGGCCGAGTGCTGGCGGATGTCGAGCGTCGCGAGATGAAAGCCGAACGTCTTCGCCCGGTACAGCAAGTCCGCCAGCGGTCCCGCATCCGCGAGCTCCGGCACACCCGCCTCACGCAGCGCACCCGCAACGATCTCAAGATCCGCGACAAAGTCCGCAGCCGAGTAGTCCTGCGGCTGCTCCATCGCGTGCTCGAGCTTGGCCTCGATGTACCGCACCTTCGCGCGGAACGGCTCAAACCGGTAATGCCGAAGCGTGCCGGCCTCGATCAGCCCAAGCGATGCATCCGCTTCGATCGACGCGAGCAGCACCGACGGCGCCTCAAGCCGCCGCGTCGTCAGGCAAACACCGAGCCGAACCTCGCGCGTCTCAGCCAGCAGCATCCGCATCGATTCCGACCGCAGCGTGTCCAGCGTCCGCCGCGTCACCTCCGGCGTCACGAACGGATTGCCGTCGCGGTCGCCGCCGATCCAAGTGCGATACCGCAGCATCGTCGGTAGCGGCACGCCCGCACCCGCATCGCCGTACGAAGCCACCAACGCCCGCCGAAGATCGCGATACAGCGTCGGCACCGAGTGCCAGATCGAGCCCGACAAGAAGTACAAGCCGTTGCGCACTTCCTCGTCGACGCGCAGCCGTTCCGCGCGCACCTCGTCGGTCAGAAACAGCGTCAGCACAGCACGCTCAAACGCCGCGAGAGCTTCAGAAGATTCCGACGCCGTCGCCGTTTCATCCCCGAGCTTCTCGAGCGTCCGAGTCGCCTCGTTCTGCCGGTGCAGCACCGTCCGCCGACGCGCCTCGGTCGGGTGCGCCGTCAGCGTCGGCTCAATGTCAAGCGATCCCAAAACACCCAGCACATCCTCCAGCGAACAACCGTCCGCCTTCAGCTTGTGCACCGCCTCGAAGATCGACTCCGGCCTCGGCTTGTCCACCGTCGCCGCGTGTTCACGCAGCCGGTTGATCCGCGCGATCGCCAACTGCTCAGCCTTGTTCCGCAGATGGAAGCGGATCGTGAGCGCCTGCGTCAGCCGCGTCT
>JBCCQU010000296.1:0-3516 GCA_039208875.1 Planctomycetota bacterium | reverse complement strand
CTGTCGTCCTCGACACCGCCCCCACCGGCCACACCATCCGACTACTCGAGCTACCCGAGGTCATCCAGCAATGGCTCGGCGAGATCCTCTCGGTCCTCGTGCATTACGAAGACGTCGTCAGCCTCCCTCGGGTCAATGAAAAGCTCATCAGTCTCTCACGCGGCCTCAAGAAACTCCGCGCACTGCTCGCCGATCAGCAAGCGTCACGCCTCGTCGCGGTCACCATCCCCACGCACCTCGCTGTCGCCGAAACCGAACGCCTCATGGCCGGCTGTCAGCGGCTCGGTGTCAACTTCGCCGGCCTGATCGTCAACCAGGTCACGCCTACCGGAAGCGATGAACTCTCCGCGACGATCAACAACCGCGAAGCGATCGAAGTCCAACGCCTGGTGACCGCAGCCAACGGAACCCCTGTCGCCCAGGTGCAACGAACAACGCCGCCGCGCGGCATCGATGCCCTGGCGGCCCTCGGCGATGCACTCACAGCAAACACCACTGTTCGCGACGCCGCCTGAAAGCCCAGCTATGCCACGCAAGAAGCTCTCGCTCCGCGAACGCCGCATCACGCAGTCACGCGGATCGCGCGAAGCCGGCGAAGGACGAACGTCTCGATCCGATGACGAGATGTCGCTTTCTGAAACGCTCGACCGAGTCCTCACCCGCGGCATCGTCGCGCAGGCCGAGGTTGTTCTCACGGTCGCCGAGATACCGCTCGTGTATGTCGGACTCCAGGCCCTCGTCTCGTCGGTGGAGACTGCCGCGGCTTGTCTCGACCCCGCCACCCGCGACTAGCGCCGCCTCTGCATGCCGCCATTCAGAGTTCCCTTACGCGCAGCAAGACGCCTGACCCCGCGACCCATAACCGCCGATGTTCAACGCATGGCCGAGTGTGTGTCACAGCAAGACCTCCCCACAGCGACGAGCGATACAGCCCGACCGACGCCGTCCGTCGACATCAACAAGGACAACGTCGGCAAGGGGCTCGCGCAGCTCGTTCTCACCGTGCTCCGTCTCGTGCACGATCTTCTCGAACGCCAGGCGATCCGCCGCATGGATGCCGGCTCGCTCACCGACGACGAAGTCGAACGCCTCGGCACCACGCTCAAAGCACAGGCCGATGAAATCCGCGACATGGCCGAACGCTTCGGCCTCACCGAGGCAGACCTCAACCTCGATCTCGGCCCACTCGGCAAGGCACTCTGAACCCATCGAAAGCAACACCAGCGCATGGCCGTCGTCCGATCCAGCCCGAAGCACTCGACAGACTCCACCAACGTGGCCGATCTGCTCGAGCGCGTCCTCGACAAGGGCGTCGTGATCGCCGGCGATGTCAAAGTCAGCCTGCTCGACATCGAACTGCTCACCATCCAGATCCGCCTCGTCATCTGCTCGATCGACAAGGCCAAGGAAATGGGCATGGACTGGTGGGCCAACAGCCCCGTCTTCGGCAACCCCGCCAAACCCGCAGACGACACCCTCGAACGACTCGAACAAAGACTTGCATCCATCGAAAGCTCGCTGCCGTCGCCAAACTCGCAGGCGGTGCAGACCAACGCACCGTCTACGCCCGACACAACCCGTCGCTTCAAGCCCGTCAACGAGCAGCAACCCGACGCCTCATAAGGACGCCCATGTCAAGCACGTCACGCAGTCTTGCTGTCATCCCGATCGTTCACACCGAGGCCGACCTCGGAAAGCTCGCCGAGCAATTCCGCCGCATCGAGGGCGATGAAGTCTGGAACGACAAGCAACGCGCGATCGCCACCTTCTGGGAGCGCATCGTAGAGTGGACCGAGTCGCAAACCACGAGCGATACACCCCTATTCCTGTTCCAAGACGGCCTGCCCGCCGTCGATCAGGCCGAGCAAATTGTTTGCGATCTCGCAAGCCGGCAGAGCATCAATCACGTTGTTCTTGCCTCGCTCATGGATCACGGCGGCACGCTCATCGGCACCGAAGACCCCGACCTCCTGCTCCGTGAATACGAGATCGCAAAGGCCGCCGCCGAAGCGCTGACCAACGGCCAGGCCCCCGACCCGCGGGATCAACAACGCTCAGCCACGCTCCTCGATCGCCGCGATCGATTCATCGCCGAGCGCATCGACCAGTCACTCCCGCCCAACGCGAGCGGCGTGCTGTTCATTGGCATGCTCCACAACGTCGAGCAACACCTGCCAAGCGACATCACCGTGAACCACCCCCTCGGCCGCCCCACCATCGATGGCAACACCGCTCATCCATCACAAGCCCAAGCCGGCTAACCACCTGTCAAGCTAAAGCCCATTCAGCGCGGAGACACCGACATGACCAACCACGACAGCCCCAAGGGTAAGGCCGCAGTCGAGGGCATCCTCGGCGGCCTCGGCGACATCCTCGGCAAGATCGCCGACCTCGCCGACAAAGCCGAGACCATCCAACGCGACGGCAACTTCCAAACCAGAGACGGCAAGGATGCCCGCTACCAAGTCGGCTTCAACATCCGCACCATGGCCGACTCCGCAGGCGAGCAGCAAATCAAGGTCGAGCCGTTCGGCGATGTCCGCCGCGAACCCGCAACCGGCGAAGCAGCCGTCAGCGAAACACGCGAGCCACCGACCGACATCTTCGAGGAAGACGACCACGTCCTCGTCGTCATCGAGATGCCCGGCATCAGCGACAACGACGCCACCTTCGACATCGATGGCGACGTGCTCACCATCGAAGCCGAGCACGGCTCCAAGCGGTACCGCAAAGAGCTGCTGCTGCCGACTTCCTTCACCGCCGATGACGCAAGCATCTCCAGCAACAACGGCGTCTTCGAGATTCGCCTCAGCCGCTCAGATTCCGAAGCCGCCTGACACGCCCACCGCGCGCATAACACACACACAAAGGTCTCGCCGATGCCCGAGTCGCAATCCATCGAGCTACGCATCGCCGAAGCACTCAAGCGCGACGCCGGCCGCGCCATCGCCCGCCTCGACCCGACCGACATGAACACGCTCGGCGTCGCTGTCGGCGACTTCATCCGCATCACCGGCGCGCGCACGACACTGTGCAAAGCAATGCCCGCCTTCAAGGAGCAGCGAGGCCAAAGCCGCATCCAGCTCGACGGCGTCGCACGCAGCAACGCCAAAGCCGGGCTCGACGACGTCATCAAAGTCGAACGCGCGACACCACAGCCAGCAACCTCGGTCAAGCTTTCGCCGCAATCCGTCAGCATCGCCGACCGCGACCTCGACTACATCGGTTCACTGCTCGATGGCGTACCCGTCACACCCGGCGATGTCGTCCGCGCAACGCTCTTCGGCTCCCGCACCGCCGACTTCATCGTGCAGGACGCTCAGCCCGGCCCCGAAGCCATCATCACGCCAACGACCGAACTGCTCATACCAAGAACAACGAATCAAGCAAAGGCCAAGCCCACTGCTGCGAACGCCCCGAGCTACGAAGACGTCGGAGGCCTCGGCCACCAGCTCGCCCGCGTCCGCGAGATGATCGAACTCCCGCTCCGCTTCCCGCAAGTCTTCGAACGCCTCG
>JBCCQU010000295.1:0-3524 GCA_039208875.1 Planctomycetota bacterium | reverse complement strand
CTGCCGTTGCCGTCGCCACCGAAGCGGGCGTTCAGCGTCGATGTGCGACCGCCTGGCTCGAAGAGCCTGACGAATCGGGCATTGCTTCTCGCCGCGTTGGCTGGTGGCGAAAGCAAGCTGTGCTATGCATTGACCGACGCGGACGACGCCAAGCGAATGCTGGCCGCGGTGCAGCAACTCGGCGCCGCCGCAACGATCGCAGACGAGGGCACCGTGACTGTCCGCGGTGTTGGCGGTCGTTGGTCGCCAGCCGAGCAGGACCCGACGCTCTTCCTCAACAACGCCGGCACGGCGACGCGATTCCTGGCCGCGGCGTCCGTGCTCGCGCCCGGCTCGATCATCATCGACGGCAATGCGCGCATGCGGCAGCGGCCGATCGGCGAACTTGCTGAGGCGCTGCATCAACTCGGCGTCACCGTCGATCACCTTGGCGAGCCGGGCTGTCCACCTATTCGCCTGCTTCCTCCGCTCGGCGGCCCACCGATGTCCCCCACGCTCGAGCTCACCGAGCAGACGCGGTCCAGCCAGTTCATCTCGGCGCTGCTGCTGTGCGGGCCGTTCCTTCGCGGCGGGCTCACACTCAAGCTCGGCCCGAGCATCACGAGCCGTGCGTATGTCGAGATGACGCTCGGCCTGCTCGACAACCTCGGCGCTACCGTCCGTGTATCCGACAGCCTCCGCGTGGTCCGTGTCGGCCCGAGCGAATCCGCGGTGCAGCAAGGCGCTGTGGGCCTCGATGCCTTCACATATGACGTTGAACCCGACGCGAGCGGAGCGACATACTTCTGGGCTGCTGCAGCACTTCAGCCCGGCGCCTCGTGCCGAATCCGTGGCATCACCCGCGACAGCCTGCAGGGTGACGCCGAGTTTCCCGATGCCCTCGCGCGTATGGGCGTATCGATCACGGATTGCGACAACGGCGAGATCGAAACCACCGGGCCCCGAACGCTGACGGGCGTCATGGCTGATATGTCTGACATGCCCGATGCGGCGATGACGCTCGCGGTGGTCGCAGCCTTCGCGTCGCAAACATCTGTCATCCGCGGCCTGCGAACACTGCGCGACAAAGAAACCGATCGCATCGCGGCGTTGCAGAACGAGCTCGGCCGCATCGGTGTCGACGTCGTTGCCGAGGCTGCGGGCGATGCCGGGACAATCACGATCACGCCACCCACCGCTGGCGTCGATTGCTCGCCGGATGCCGAGCCGGTGCATTTCGAGACCTACGACGATCACCGGATGGCGATGGCCATGTCGCTCGTTGCGCTCCGCCGGCCGAACGTCTTCATCAAAGATCCGGCGTGCGTCGGCAAGACGTACCCGACGTACTGGACAGAATTCGCGAGGCTGTTCGCCGCGTCGCAATGACTCACACGCTGGTTTTGTCGAGTGCGTATTCGACGATCTTCGCGAACCGCATCCGCCGACCCTCAGCCAACGCGATTTCCATCGCCGGCCCGGAGAGTCGGCTTCGGAGTTTGTCGAGCGACGGCTGATACTCGCTCGCTTCGGATGGGCTCGCGGGTGTGCCGCGTGCTTCGCGCTCCGCTTCGACAGCTGCAAAGATGCTCGCAGCCAGCTCGTCACGCCCGCGACCCACGAGTACGCAAGCGAGTGCTTCCATGAGATTGACGAGCCGTCCCGGTGCCTTGAGTTCACGGCACGTCATCATTCCCTGTCGCACGAGCGGCATCGCCTCAATATGCTGACCCTGTGCGATCAGAAGCCATGCGTAATTCTCGAGATTGATGAGCTCCCACGACTTGTTGCCGAGCGCTCGATTGATGGTGAGCGCTTCGTCATACATCGGCTTGGCTGCATCGAAGTTACCGAGTGCGCGATGCACCTCGGCGATGTTGTTGAGCGATCCAGCAACTCGGATCTGATCGCCGAGTTCGCGTCGCAGCGCGAGACTCTCGTTGTACGCATCGAGCGCGCCGGCTGAGTCGATGCCCAGTTCCTTCAGCATGTGACCCATCGAGTTGAGCGCATCGGCAAGCGTTGCCTTGTCACCCACTGTGCGCGCATCCTCAAGACCTCGCTCGCACAGGTCGCGCGCCGCGGACTCATTCAAAGCTGTTGTCTCGATCCATCCGAGACCGCTGCGGAGCTTTGCGAGAGCGACGGTCGGCTCCCCGCCGCGAGCGTCCGCAGCCTCCGAGAATGCACGCATGAATCGCCGTGCGTCCGCGGTATGGCCGCCGAACAGCCACCAACGCCAAAGCGCCGCTGCGAGTTCGATACCGCGGGTCAAGCTCTCGGCGTCGGAAAGCGCATGCTCGAGCGCAGCACGCAGATTGCCTTGCTCGGCATCGAGCCGTTCGTACCACACAACCTGTTGCTTGGCCTGGAGTTGTGCCTCGGCCTGCCGGCCCATCTTCGCGAAGAGCCGCAGGTGAGCATCGCGCATTGCGCCGAGTTCATTGGCTTGTTCGAGTTTTTCGAGCCCGTAACCGCGCAGGCTTTCGAGCAGCCGATACCGGGCCTCGCCGCCGTCTGCTTCTTCGACCACCACCATCGAACGATCGACAAGACTGCCGAGGATGTCGAGCACCTCCCAGTCTTCGACATCGCCGGGCTGCGCGCACAGATCTTCAGCTGCTGCGAGCGTCCAACCGCCGCGGAACACAGCCAGCCGGCGAAAGACCGCCCGCTCTCGCTCATCCAGTTGATCGAAGCTCCAATCGATCGCTGCCCGCAATGTTTGTTGACGACGAAGGCCTGTGCGCGCACCGCCCGTCAGCAGCCTGAAACGGTCGCTGAGCCTCGCTGCGATCTGATCCGGTTGCAACAGCTTTGCGCGCGCGGCTGCAAGCTCAATCGCAAGCGGCACGCCGTCAAGCTCTCGGCAGACCGCGGCGACATCGGCAGCATTGCTCTCTGTGAGCTGGAATGTCGGCGCGACGGCTCTTGCCCGTTGCACAAAGAGCGCGACCGAACCAACCTCAGCAAGCTCATCTGCGTCACTTGTATCTCCGTCGGGCAACGCAAGCGGGCCAACCGGCAGGGCACACTCGCCGGGTATCCCGAGCGGTGCGCGCGACGTGGCCATCACCTTCACGCCCGGACAGTCACGTAGTAGCTTCTCAACGAGTGACGCGACAGCATCGAGCAGATGCTCGCAACCGTCAAAGATGACGAGCGTGACGCGGTCTCGGAGATCCTCGCACAGTGCGGCAGCAAGCGAGACGTCTCCGGCCTGCTTGGTGCCCAGCACTTCGGCGAGTTCAGCGGGCACGAGCGTCGGATCGCCCAACGCACCGAGGCCGACGTATGAGACACCGCCCGGAAAGACATCGAGCAGCGAGCGCGATGCTTCGACGCCAAGCCGCGACTTGCCGCAACCGGGCGGCCCGGTCAGCGTCAGCAGTCGTTGCCCCGCGATGGCTGACACCACGCGCTCGACATCGTGATCACGCCCGACAAACGACGTGAGCGGCGACGGCAAGTTGTTCGGCGTCTTGCGAGGCGCAGCAGCTAGCGACATACCACTCACACCGAGCGAAGTCCGCGAATCGAGCGCG
>JBCCQU010000294.1:0-3530 GCA_039208875.1 Planctomycetota bacterium | reverse complement strand
CGGGGCGCCGCGGGTGTGCTGCGGCTGAGAAGTACCCGTCGAACCTGATCCGGCTTAACCCGGCGGAGGGAAGCGAAATGTCGTCCATCAGCTCAGCGGGCGTGCGAGCCGAAGCCACATCATTGAGCGAGGCATTCACGTTGTTGTTCGTTTCGATGGTCGACATTTCGCTTCCCTCCGCCGGGTTAAGCCGGATCAGGTTCGACGGGTACTTCTCAGCCGCAGCACACCCGCGGCGCCCCGAGCGGTGCGTTCAGCATAGGGCAAACAACATCACTACCCAAGCACCCGCAGCGACAGCACCACACCGCCGTTTTCGAGCGGGATGATCGCACCGCCCAGCCGCTCTGCTGCAGCTTTGGCCAAACCAAGTCCTAAGCCAGGGCCACTCCGATGGCTGCCGTTGCCTTCATCGCGCACATCGATGCGCACGCGCCCGCCTCGTACAACAGCTCGCATCTCGATTCGGCCCTCCCCGTGCTGCCAACTGTTCTCGACCAGAGCCGTCAAGATCCGCTCGACAACATCCGCGTCCGCGCGCACGACCACGCCTTCGAGCGCCGCAACATGAACAACCATTTTCCGGTCGCGGAGCTGTGAAGCCGCCGCCATGCGCTCGCCAATTTCAGCAAAGAGTGTCCCGGCATTGTGCTCGCGCATGTCGAGATGCCGGTCGCCGCTTCGCGCCACATCGAGCACCTGCTCCACGAGTCTCGCCATCCTGTCCGACTCATCGCGCAGTGTGCCGAGCAAGCCGGCCCGCTTGTCCTCCGGCGTGCGCTCGCTCGCGAGAAGCTGCGTGTACAGCTTGAATGTCGTTGCCGGCGTGCGCAGCTGATGAGCCGCGGCTGCAATAAATCGCTCGCGGCTCCGCGCCTGCGCACCCGCCGACGCCAACAGCGCAGCCACCGCTGCGATCGCAACCGCGAGCGCAACCCACGCGACGGCCAACGCTGAGCGCAGCGGCGTCCAACCGATCGCAACCTCCCGCCGCGGCGGCATCACCACTCGCGCCGGGATCGATGCAAGCCGACCCGCAAACGCAGCACTGTCCACATCCGAAAGCCCAACCGCTTCAAGCCGCGCACCCGGCAACACATCCGCTGCCGACGCGATCAGCTCCGCTCGCAGATCGGGCCAGTCCAGCCACACGCCCTGCAACCGCTCGCCCGCATCGTCGCGCACCGTGCGCACAAACAACAACGCCTCATCGCCCGCCCATCTCGGCCGCAGTTCACTCACCACGACCGATGTCGACGCAACATCCGCAAGCGTCGCCGACGGTTCCGCAGCAACCTCATCATCAGCACCAGCGATCGATGCCAACACATCTTGCTCAGTAGCGACCCGGCTTTGCACCTGCGCCCTGCGCACAAACGCTGCCCGATTACTCAGCGCTTCATCGCCGTCCTCAGCCTCCAACACGATCGGCCGATCCGCAGCTGCTAGCGTCGGCGCGTCTTCGAGCATCGCCGCCAAATCGGCAAGCAACGCCGGCGCAAGCACATCCCGCCACGGCGTCGTGAGTTCGCCGCTGCCGTCACGCTCGAAGTGCAACACGATCGGCGGCACCGGACCGCCCGCAAGCACACCAATCTCGGCCCGATACTGGCTCGGCGGCCGACTCGACTCCCGCGCCAGCAACGATGCCACCACCGCGTCCATCCGCCACAGCGCCTCATCCAGCGCTCGGCTTCGCTCAGCCTCCTCCGCTGCGCGCACTTCGCGGGCTTCCACGCGCAGCGCAGCCCACGTCGCCCAGCCCAAAGCCTGCACCACAAGCACAGCGCCGAGACCAAACGCAAGCCAACGCGCGAGCACACGGCTCGGCGCCCTCGGCTTCGTGATAGACCCACCAACTGCCGCCATCACCAAAGGCTAGCGGGGAATGGCACTCAGCTAGCGGAGCCGGAACGTCCGAGCCGCGCAATTCGCCCTGATTCTCGCACAAAGCCGCTTAGTTTGCAGGAATCTTGCCGTGTTTGCCTCGGGAGCTTGTGAGTAACACAGTTGCAAGGTCTTTAGCATCGGACGGCCTGTTTACAGATCGCCTGTTCAACTCTTCTGATGACATCCCGTCGCGTCTGTCGTCTTGCTCTATGGCGTGAAGCAAGTCGTTCATGCCGCTCGCTGTTTCCCGAGCACAAATCCGCTCAGATGCCGTAAGATTATTACTGGCCATGAGAATGGCTTCCTTTCAAGGGGAGGCAGCGGGCCGTGGTTGCAATCATCAACCCGCTGCCTCTTATTTCGCGAGTATGGTTCTACTCGAAGTCGCTGGTTTTGTGGGAACAAACCCGAGATTTTGCAGCGAAATCTGCGGCGCGATGACGCGATACTCAAGCCGTCGAATCGGGCTCCGACACGAAGGCAAGAAACGCCAGCCCTCGTTCTGAGAGAATTGGCTGCATAGCCCCTGCTGGGGTCAACATGCCCTGAAGAGAATCCACGCCTGTCAACCCGGCTGCGTGGATGTCCTTCCAGACCTGATCGCAGAAATCGCGTCGGTGTTTCAACTCCGCGTACGCCGCCTTTAGCACATCCGCGCGTGATGACGAGATAAGGCCGTTTGGTGGGCGAACGTTGTTCCGCTCAAACCAAGCTGTCGGATCAGCGAAAAGTGCAAGAAGCCGCAGATGCCATGCTGTGAAGTCGTCGATGAGCTTGACGTACATCTGGCGCTCTGCCGCGTCTGGCGCTTCAGGCAGCGCGGAGTTGACTAGTGCGTTCGCTAGCGCCCGCCGCTTTTCGTCCTGGCTGTTACGCATCGCGATATGGCTGGCCTGCATTACCGTGTCCACAAAGCTCTCGTCGCGCTGCAATTCTTCGAGGTCCACTTCGTGTTTCTCGGCCAGTTCATCGAGCTTCTCGCCGACTTGTCGCATCCACTCACCCCGTCGCCGTTCAACCGGAGGTGTAATGAAGAATGCGAATGCTTCTGCCGCCGTTGACCCAAAGAGCGGGATTGACCCAAGAGCGGCTTTGACAGCGGCGTGGCCAAGATCAGCCTTGGAGCGTTCTGGCGGCGTTGTTTCAGTCATTCGCTCGGCCTTTGTGAATGAGCCAACTTACAGCGCAGTGAGATCGAGTACCGCTATCCGCCCGTCGATGACACGTCAGCAGTTGTGATCGCCAGAGAATTCATCGCAAACGCCGCTGAGAAGCTCGAACGCGACGACTGCGTGAAGGAGCGGGGCAAACTGCGTCGCGTCGTCGGCCTATTTACTCCCATCCCTCTGCACCGCGTACGGGATTTGCACTTCGATTCTTTTGATCCCAGCGACCACTACATCAATCGATCACGGTTTGATCGCCTCATGCGAGCCCTCGTTCGACTTGCAGACAGGTGGATTCAACACGCAGAGGCACGACGGGCTCTCGCAGACCGAAAGCCGATGCGATCGTTGACAGAGACTGAGTGCCAGTGCATCCAGGTGCTACTCGACGCTACCACTCCGCTGCTCGGCAAAGAGATCGCTGACAAAATTGAACGCCACGAAGCCCACGTACGCCGAGTACTTGCGAAGCTG
>JBCCQU010000293.1:0-3541 GCA_039208875.1 Planctomycetota bacterium | reverse complement strand
GTTCTGCATACGCCGGGTCACTCTCCGGGATCGATCACTCTGGTGTGCGACGATGTGCCGGTGGTCATCTCGGGCGATGCGCTGTTCCGCGGCTCGGTCGGCAGGACCGACTTTCCGAACAGCTCGCCAGACATCCTCGCCGAATCGATCCGAAGCAAGCTGTACACGCTGCCGGACAAAACCACCGTCTTCCCGGGCCACGGTCCATCGACGACGATCGGCCACGAGAAGGCAAGCAATCCGTTCGTTCCCGCGATCAGCTAGCGGCATCGGCGTCACATTGCCGACCCAAGCCCCTCCATGCGTCGCCATGCGCTGAGCTGGCCGAGATGCAGCATCTGATGGGTCGTGATCAGGAAGTCCACCGCACACATGATGGTGGGAAAGCGCTCGCGGTACCGCACGATCGGCGTGGGTCGCGCGAGAGCTGCGTCGTCGATGTTCATCAACGCCTCGGCGATCGCCCGCTGGTGCGCGAGCATCGTGTCAACCAGCTCAGCCATCACGGGGTAGCGAGAGCTATCGGCGTCATCGATGCACTCACTATTCGGGCCGAACAACGCTTCCCACGCGTCGGGTACAGCCACGTCAACGTCGAGGCCCAGCATGCCCGCGGCACGGCCAGGGTAGAGCGACAGATGCCCGCATACCCAGGCCGGATGATTGGAAATCACCGGGCCGTTCCCGCCCGCCGCGAACCGAGCGAAGCGGTCGGCGGGGATGCCCTTGGAGAGCGCCTCGGCATAGCCCGCCACGATCTTCGCGTTGTTTGCGATCCCATGCACGGCCGTCTGACTCATCGCCCGTCCTTTCCTATGCCCCGATGTACCGCGCATACACAGCGCGCGCCCTCGCCGGATCGCTCGTCCCGCTCACGACCGCCCGGCCGTCGCCGAACAGAAACAGCCCGATCGCGTCTCCGTGCTCACCTGTTTCTCTTGCGAACCGACCTCGCACAACGCCGCCTTCCGAGTCGAAGCTGCCGTGGCTCCGCAGCATCTCGGCGATGCTGCGCGCATCGACCTTCCGGCGGCCCGCCGGCGACACCTGCACGCTGTTGCGCCCGCACAAGACGACCGCGGTCTGGTCGCCTCGCTCGAGAAACTCGAACCGTCGCTGACCGCAGCACATGCAGCCGGCGTCGCGGAGCGTTGCCACATCCATCGTGCTCGACATGCCGGTAAGTCCATCGATCGACTCAAGCCTCGGCGGCACGTCCATGTCGGTCAATACTTGCAACGCAAGCGAAGCCTGCCGGGCACCGACGATCGCGGTGACGGCTCCAAGTACGCCGGCCGTATCGCATGTTTCCGTCGCGGCTGGCAGCTCAGCAGACAGGCAACGCAGGCACGGCCCCACCCCCGGCAGCACGGGCAGCACCGTGCCAGCGGTCCCGACAGCACCGCCGTAGACCATGCGCACGCCGCGCGCGACGGCTGCGTCATTGAGCACGTAACGCGTCTCGAAGTTGTCCGTGCCGTCGACGATGATGTCAATACCTTCAACAAGTTCGAGCACCCGCTCGCCGCGGACGTCTTCCGTGAACGGCTCGACAGTCACCTCGCTGTTGATCGCTCGCAGGCGAGCGGCCGCCGCTTCGGCCTTGGGTACGCCCACGTCGGCCTCCGTGTACAACATCTGTCTCTGAAGGTTCGTGAGCTCGACAACATCGCGATCGACCACCGCAACCCGACCGAGGCCAGCGCGGACCAAGAGCCCGGCCGAGACCGATCCGAGTGCGCCGACCCCGACCACCAACGCCGAGGCGTTGGCGAGCCGTTGCTGCGCATCCTGACCCCAGCCTGGCAGCAGCATCTGGCGGTGGTATCTCGCAAGGCCATCTCGCACACACAAGCGTATCCGCCGTACCCTGCCGCCATGACACGCTGCGCGAGCGAAGACAAGCACCCGACGCAGGGCCTCGGCTGGCGGGCGCCGAACCCGGTGCCCACACGCTTCGATACCCCGCGGCTCACCATCCGCCTTGCTCGGCTTGAAGAGATCGCCGAATGTGCCCGCGTCATCGCCACCAACCTCGACCATCTGCACCCGTGGATGCCCTGGGCAAAGGGCGTGCACGCCAACCCGGCGTCGCTGTACAAGTTCATTGCCGAGCAGCACCTGGGTATCGATTCACCGGCCACGCTCAAAGAACTGGGCCTCGGCGTTTTCCTCCGCGATTCCGATACGCTCGTCGGCGGCAGCGGCATCCACGACATCCGCCCCGATACGGCCTCCGCCGAGACCGGCTACTGGATCGCCAAGCCCCACACGGGCAAGGGCTTCGCCGAGGAAGCATGCAGGCACCTGCTCTCGTGGGCCTTACGCCCGCACGCCGACGGCGGCATGGGCCTCCGCCGCATCCGCATCTACTGCTCATCAGCCAATGAGCCCTCGGCTCGAATCCCGGAGAAGCTCGGCCTCACCGCAGAGGTCCGCCAGCGGCAGGACTACGTGGTAGAAGGCCGCGGCCCGACCGACCGACTCGGCTGGGGCGTGCTCGCGAGCGAATGGGACTGCGAATCGCACAGCATCCGGAAATGACAACGGCCGACCCCGGAGGATCGGCCGCTGGTTCAGTCCGTAAACGACTTTCGCTTACGCGAAGTGGCTGAACGCCTTGTTCGCCTCCGCCATGCGGTGCGTCTCTTCGCGCTTGGTGATCGCCTTGCCCTCACCGCGAGCGGCGTTGAACAGCTCGTCGGCCAGACGCTTGGCGATCGGTCGGCCCTTCTCGCTGCGGGCGGCCGTGATGATCCAGCGGAATGCCAGCGCCTGCTGACGCTTGCGGTTGACCTGCATCGGCACCTGATAGTTCGCACCGCCGATCCGCTTGCTGCGAACCTCGACATAGGGCTTGACCTTCTCGACGGCCATGTGGAAGACTTCGAGCGCGGTCTCAGGCGCCGCCGGGTCGTTGATCTTCGCTAGCCGAGCCTGGATGTCGTCGAGCGCGTTGTACATGTTCCGCTGCGCGACGGACTTCTTTCCGTCGTACATGATGCAGTTGATGAACTTGGCCAGGATCAGGTCTTTATGAACCGGATCTGGGCGGAGCTGCGTCTGGCTGGCGGTAAACTTCTTGCCCATCTGGATTCTCCAGGCTCTGCGGACCGCGGTGCGATCCCGTGTTCACCCCGGACGCCGGGCAGGCGACGCGGGATTACTCGCCACGGCTTTCAGGCCTCGAGCCCTACTTGCCCTTTTTCACACCATACTTCGAGCGGCTCTTCTTGCGACCATCGACACCCAGGGTATCGAGTGCGCCACGCACGACGTGGTAGCGGACGCCCGGGAGGTCACGCACTCGGCCGCCACGCACGAGCACGATCGAGTGCTCCTGCAGGTTTTGGCCCTCGCCTCCGATGTAGGCCGTCACTTCCTTGCCATTGCTCAGCCGCACACGGGCGATCTTCCGCAGAGCCGAGTTCGGCTTCTTGGGCGTGGTGGTCTTCACGCTCAGGCACACGCCGCGGCGAGCGGGGCACGACTCGAGGTCACGCACCTTCGACTTGGCTTTCGGCGTACGACGCGGCTTGCG
>JBCCQU010000292.1:0-3549 GCA_039208875.1 Planctomycetota bacterium | reverse complement strand
CCTGAATCTCTCGCCCGGCCGAAAGCACATCAAGTGCGCCAAAATCTGCGGCGACACCTCGGGAAATTATCACCCGCACGGCGAGTCGGTCATCTATCCGACGCTCGTCGGCATGGCGCAGAGCTGGAAGATGTCGGTGCCGCTTGTGCAGCCGCAGGGCAACTTCGGTTCGATCGACGGCGATCCGCCCGCAGCCATGCGTTACACCGAGGCGAGGATGACGCAGGCCGCAGTCGACATGCTGGCCGACATCAAGCTCGACACGGTCGACTTCCAGCCCAACTACGACGACCGGCTCGAAGAGCCGATGGTGCTGCCGGGCAAGTTCCCGAACCTGCTGATCAACGGCGGCCTCGGCATCGCGGTGGGTATGGCGACCAGCCTGCCGCCGCACAACCCTCGCGAGATCTTCGACGCAATCGAGCGCGTGGTCGATGATGCATCGCTGACCGCGGCTGACCTCATGCGCGACGAAGTCGATGAGGCTGGCAACGTCACGCGGCGCGGCGTGGTCGGGCCAGATTTCCCGACCGGCGGCGTCATCCTCGGTAGGCGCGGCATCGCCGAGGCGTACCTGACTGGTCGTGGCAAGGTGCCGTTGCGCGGCGCGTGCCATGTCGAGCCGATCTCGGGCAAGACCGATCGCGAGCAGCTCGTCATCGATTCCATCCCGTACAACCTCGTGCAGAACACGCTTGTTGAGCGCATCGTCGAGGCGATCAAGGACGAGCGGATCAAGGATGTTTCCGACGTTCGCAACGAGTCGGGCCGCGAGGCGCGCACGCGGATCGTGGTCGAGCTGAAGAAGGGCGCGGATGCGCGCGTCGTCGAGAATCAGCTGTACCAATTCACGCCGTTGCAGCAGACGTTCAGCATCATGAACATCGCGCTGGTCAACCGTCAGCCGCGCACGCTCGGCCTGCGTGAGTTGATCGGGCTGTACCTCGATCACCGTCGTGATGTCATCCGCCGCCGCACCGAGCACCTGCTCCGCGAGGCCAAGAAGAAGGCCCACCTGCTCGAGGGCCTGATCTACGCGGTGTGCGATATCGACGAGGTCATCGCGCTGATCCGCTCGAGCAAGACGCGGCCCGAGGCCATCGACAAGCTCATGTCCCGACGCTTCCGCATCGCCGAATCGCACGAGGCGTACGCGAGCATCCCGCAGCGGCTGAAGGATCACGTCGCGAAGTTCGAGTCGGTCGGCGGCGTCGCGCTGACGCGCGTGCAGGCCGAGGCGATCGGCGCGATGCGGCTCATCCAGCTCGTCGGCCTCGAGATCGAACGGCTCGTCAACGACTACACCGCGATCGTCGCAGAGATTGAAGACTACGAGGACATCCTCGCCGATCCGGAGCGTGTCTCGCAGATCATCCGCGATGACCTCGGCGAGATGCGCGAGCGCTACGACCGCCCGCGGCTGACCTCGATCGAAGAGTCGGCGGGTGATATCGACATCGCCGAACTGATCCCCGAGGGGCAGGTCGCCGTCACGATCAGTCACGCCGGTTACGCCAAGCGTGTACCGCTCGATACGTATCGCAGCCAAGGCCGCGGCGGCAAGGGCATCCGCGCCGGCGACTCGAAGGACGATGACTCCATCGAGCACCTGTTCGTATCGTCGACGCACGATGACTTGTTGGTGTTTACCGATACCGGCCGCGTGTTCAAGCTCAAGGTGTACGAAGTCCCGGAGATGAGCCGGACGAGCAAGGGCCGAGCGATGATCAACCTCATCGACATGAAGCCCGGCGAGAACGCACGCTCGTTCCTCACCGTCAAAGACTTCGAAGCCCACAGCCTGTACCTCACGTTCGTCACACGCAACGGCCTCGTGAAGCGCACCCCGCTCAAGGCCTATCGCAACGTCAACCGCTCGGGCCTCATCGCGCTTGGCTTGCGCGATGGCGACAGCCTGCTGAGCGTGCGCCTGACAACGGGCAATGACGACCTTCTACTCGTGACGGCTGCCGGCATGGCGATCCGGTTCAACGAGGACGACGAGCGCGGCGGCCTCCGCGACACCGGCCGGCAGGCCAGCGGCGTGAAGGGCATCGATCTCGCTGCGGGCAATCACGTCGTCGGCGTTGTGCAGATTCCGATGACGCCAATCAATCCTGACGCAACTGAGCCCGAGAAGCGGAACGCGGCCGACCTCAAGACCGCTGTCGACGGCCTGCAACTCCTCACTGTCACGCAGCACGGCTACGGCAAGCAGACGCCGGTCGATCAGTATCGCGTGAGCAGCGAAGACGGCACGCAGCGCAGCCAAAGCCGCGGCGGCAAGGGACGCAACGACATCAAGACCACGCCCCGCAACGGGCCGGCGGTGGCTGCGGTCGGCGTCATGCCGGGCGACGACATCGTCGTCATCTCGAAGGGCGGCCAGCTCGTCCGCCTCGCGGGCGATTCGGTCTCGAGCCTCGGCCGAGGCACGCAGGGCGTGCGTGTGGTCTCGCTCAAGTCGGGCGATGCGGTGGTCGCGGTGGCTCCCGTACCCGCGGTCGATGACGAGGTCGAAGCGGGCGGCGAGGCCGAGCCCGCAGCCGAAGCCTGAGCCGGGCTTGTCTGTATAGTGCTCGCATGGCGAAGGACTGGTCTGACAACATCATCATGGCCGATCTGAGCGACGAGCCGCAGCTCAGCGACGACTTCAACGCGCTCTACGAACGCATCGCTGCAGCACCTCCCGGCGAGACGCCCGCAGTCGTGCTGAACTTTGGGCACGTGACGTACGTCAACAGCTCGAATCTCGCGCAGCTTCTTCGGCTGCGCAAGCAATTGGCCGACGCCGGCTCCAAGCTCCGCGTGTGCTCGGTGACCGATGAGGTGTGGTCGGTGCTGATGGTCACGGGGCTGGACAAGGTCTTCCAGTTCGCGCCCGATCCGATGACCGCGCTGGCGGGCCTGCAGATCGAGATGGAAGACGAGGCCGAGGCCTGACCCCCGGCCAAGCCGCCAGCCAGCCGATGCAGTCGACCGCTCCAACGCCGCAAGCAAAACCGTCTGAAACAACGGATGCTGTCGCTGCGCTCGAGGGCGTTCGCAAGGTGTATTACAAGCCGGATGGCTCGGTGATGGTCGAGGCGTTGCGCGGCGTCGACCTCTGCATCAATCGCGGCGACTACGTCGCGATCATGGGTGCGTCGGGTTCCGGCAAATCCACGATGATGAACATCCTCGGCTGCCTCGACCGCCCGACTTCGGGCGTGTTCAAGCTGGCCGATCGCGATGTGACATCGATGGACGACGAAGAGTTGAGCCAGTTCCGCGGCAGGACGGTCGGCTTCATCTTTCAGGCGTTCAATCTCATCCCGCAGCTCACGGTCGAGCAGAACGTCGAGGTGCCGCTGTTCTATCAGAAGCTCGGCAAGGCCGACCGCGCGGCGCGTGCAAAAGAAGCACTGGAGCTCGTCGGTCTCGGCGAGCGGCTTGGGCATCGGCCACGCGAGCTCTCCGGCGGTCAGCAGCAGCGCGTCGCGATCGCGCGCGCGCTCGTCACCGAGCCGGTGATCCTGATGGCCGACGAGCCGACTGGTAACCTCGACT
>JBCCQU010000291.1:0-3562 GCA_039208875.1 Planctomycetota bacterium | reverse complement strand
TGAACAGGATGCCGTTGATGGTGTTGACGATGTCATTCAGAGCCATGCAGCGTGTTCTCCCGCGGTCGGCGTTGTGCTGCCGTGGTGCAGCAAGGTGAGCCGGACCGGTTGAGGACTGAGCCTGCAAGGATGACAGCGCGGGCCGCGAGATGCAAACGCCGGCTTGAGCGACCGATCGGGCACGCGCGCGACTCGGTCGGTTGCGGGTAATCTCGGCCGGCGTGTGGGATACGCGGCTCATCGCTGAACAAGCGCTCGCGGGCTTGCTGCAAGCCGAGGAGGACGCGGTTCGTGAGCAGTCGCCGCACGGCATCGATGCGTTGGACGAGCTTGGTTTGCACGATCCGCTCGCGCGTGGGTTGGCTGCGGGTGGCCGGGCGGTGCTGCGCGAGGTGCACTATCCCTCGCAGACGCAGAGCAAGCGAGCCGGGCGGAAGCGGGCCGGCAAGACCGAGCGCGATCGCTGCGATCTGGTGCTGTTGCCCGAGGGCGCAGCGTCGCTGGCCGATCCGGTTGAGATCTTGACCGATGCCGATGAGCGTGACGCGACCCTGTTCGCCGAGTCGAAGGTCGAGGCCATCGCGGGATGCGAGCCGTCCGATGCTTTCTGGCTCGAGGTCAAGGCGATCGGGCAGTACGCGTACGTCGAGGGCGTGCCGGGTCCGAACCGCTCGTACACGTCGCTGTGGGCCGGCTGTCTGAGAGATCTCAAGAAGCTCGCTGCGGATGACCTGCTCGCCGGCGCGGGTGTGGCGATCGTTCACTTCGCCGCCGAGCGCGCGATTGCAGAGCATGATTTCACGCAGTTCGCGCATCGATGCCTCGATGCGGACGTCGGGATCGATACGCCGCAGACAGCCTTCGGCGCGATCGCCGATCGCATCGGCAACACATCCGTCGCGGTGGCGTTGTTCAGCCTTCGGCAGTCGGAGCGGTGGCGGCCTTGAGCCCGGCGACGCGGTCGATCGCGTCTGCAGCGTTGGCTGCTGCGTCCTGACCCTCGAACCGCGACACGATGTCTGCCAGAGCCTCACGCTGCGCCTGCTGTGCTTGCTCGCTGTTGAGCAGTGCGCTCGTGGCCTCGATCAACGGCCCGGGTCCGCCGAAGTGCGGCACAAGCTCCGTCACGATCTCGCGACCCGCGATCAGATTCGGCAGCGTGAAGAATTCAGTCGACAGAAGCCAACGCGCGAGCAGCGTGTACAGCACGGGGTTGGCTTTGTACAAGATCACCATCGGCTTATTGTGCCGCGCGACATGCAGCGTCACCGTGCCGCTGACGACCAACGCGACATCGCACCACGCTAGAACGTCATCGGCCCGCCCCGAAACAACGATCGGCTTGACGCCGCCCGCGCCGACGCGATCTATGTCGGCTGCGACTCGGTCGGTCGTGGCAGCCACCGCTGCTTCAAGCCCCGGCATCTGCTCGCGCAACGCTCGATACGTCTCGAGCAACAGCGGGTAGTTCCGCTCGATCTCCGCCGGCCGCGAGCCCGGCAGCAGGGCGAGTCGCGGCGAGCCGGTCGGCAGGCCGTCCGCCGATCGGCCATCGGTGATCGATGAGTGAAACGACGGATGCCCAATAAACTGGGCCGGCACATTGTGCTTGCGGAACCAACTCTCCTCGAACGGCAGCACGCACAGCACTTCGTCGGTCAGCCGACGCAGCTTGTGGATGCGCCAGCCGCCCCAAGCCCAAATCTGCGGCGCAACCAGGTGCACAACTTTCCGGCCCAGCCGCTTGGCAACGGCGCAGATCGGAAAGTTGGCCGCGGGCGAATCGACCGGAACATGCAGCCCGACCTCCGGATGCTCGCCGAGCCACGCCGCGACTTCTTTGTTGATCCGCTGATGCTCGCGAATCTTCGCCAGCCCCGGCATGCCCATCACCGCGTCGTCGCCGGTGCGCGCGATGATCTCCGCCCCGGCTTCAGCCATCCGCGGCCCGCCCCACGCGTAGATCTTGAGATCGGGATGCCGCCTGCGAAGCTCAGCAATCACGACCGCCGCGTGATGGTCGCCGCTCGGCTCGAATGCTGTGAACAGAAGTGCTGTCATCAGAAGCCCGCCGCGTCGAGCCACACGCTCGGCTTGCTGCCAAGCGCCGACGAAACCGACACCAGCGATTCGACACTCGGCAGGTGCGCGCCCCGCTCGATCGAGCTCAGTTGGCTCACGCTGACCGACGACGCCTCGCTGAGTTCCTTCAGCGTCCAGCCAAGCTCCGTCCGCGCGATGCGGATCTGCCGACCGAGTTCCATCCGCAGCCGATCGAGTGCCTGGCCGCCCAGATTGAACGCGACCGCTGCCTGATCGAGCACGCGGCGCAGGTCGTCGGTGCTGAACGGCTTGGTGAGATAGTCGTAGACATCCTGCCGAAACGACGACCGCATGGATTCCATCGACGGGTGCCCGGTGATGATCACCACGCACTGCCGCGGCCAACGCTTCTTGACGTCTGCCAGCACTTTTTCGCCCGAGAATTCACCCATATCAAGATCGAGCAGCAGCACGTCGGGCAGGTCCGCCTCGCACGCCTTCAGACATTCGTCCGGCGTCGCTGCGGTGCGAACGGTGTGACCCTCGCCCTCGAGCAATCCCTGCAGAAACTCGCGGAAGTCGGCGTCGTCATCGAGCGCGAGGATCGATAGCGCCGGGTTGCCGTGCCCGATCGTCGCGTCCGCATCTGTTGTGCCTGTCGCCGCGGTCATTCCTGCGTTGCTTCCGCCGAAGGTGCTTCGCCGGGTTGGGCCGGCAGCATGATCTCAAAGACCGCGCCGCTCGTTGCAGCACGGTTGGCCGCGAGGATAACACCGCCGTGCTCCCGCACAATGCCCTCAGCCACGGCAAGCCCCAGCCCCGAGCCGCGGCTGTCGAGCTTTGTGCTCACAAACGGCTCGAACACGTTGGGCAGCACGCCCCGATCGATCCCCGGTCCGTTGTCTGTCACGTTGATCGAAACCCACGGCTCACCGTCGCGCTCACCGATCTCCGCCGACACCGCCACGCTCGCCGCCGGGCGCCCCTTCACCGCGTCCACGCTGTTGCGGATGAGGTTCACGAGCACCTGCACCATCCGGTCGGCATCGCAGCGCACGCCGAGGTTGCGATCGACATCGTTCACGAGTTGCACGTCCGGCCCGCGACGCTCCAGCCGAACAAGCTCGATCGCCTCGTCAGCCAGTTCCGCAACGAGCGCCGGCTCATAGCTCGGCGGCCGAACGCGAGCGAAGTCGAGCAAGCCCTCGCTCAGCCGCTCAAGCCTGTTCACGACGCGCAGCATGAGTTGACTCCGCTTCGTCGGCAATGGCTCATCCGGCGCGGCCTGCATCTGCTCGACGATGCCCTTGATCACAGCCAGCGGCGTGTTCAGCTCGTGCGCGATGCCGGCCGACATCATGCCGAGGCTCGCCAAGCGGTCCGCATCCGCGAGGTTCTGCTTCGCGGTTTCCAGCAAGTGGTTCTTCCGCTTCAGGTCGTTCGCGACCACTTCGAGTCGGCTGAATGCTTCCTCGAGCTCGCGTTCCTGCGCGCGCAGCTTCTCGATCGAGCGATTCCG
>JBCCQU010000290.1:0-3567 GCA_039208875.1 Planctomycetota bacterium | reverse complement strand
CTGAGCGAGATCGCCGATCTACCGGCCATCACCACCGACGGCGTCGAGATCGACATCGTCGGCAACATCGAATTCCCCGACGAGATCGACCGGGTCGTCGCCAACGGCGGCCTCGGCGTCGGGCTCTACCGCACCGAGTTCCTGTACCTCGCCAAAGACTCCGAGCCGACCGAGGACGACCATTACCAGGCGTATGCCGACTGCGTCCGCCGCCTCGCCGGCCGCACGCTGACGATCCGCACCGTCGATCTTGGGGCTGACAAATACACGCAAGAGCGGGCCATGATCCCGGAGCGCAACCCGTTCCTCGGCTTGCGTTCCATCCGCTACTGCCTTGTCAACACGCCGATGTTCAAGCGGCAATTGCGGGCCATCCTGCGGGCGTCGGCACTCGGGCCGATCAAGGTGATGTTCCCGCTAGTAACAACGGCGGGCGAGCTCCGCCACGCGCGCATGCTGCTCCGCGATGTCATGGAAGAGCTCGACGAAGAGCGCATCGAGTATGACCATGACCTCAAGCTGGGCATCATGGTCGAGGTGCCGTCGGCTGCCCTCACCATCGACAGCCTCGCCCGCGAGATCGATTTCGTCTCGATCGGCACCAACGACCTCGTGCAGTACACCCTCGCGGTCGATAGGACCAACGAGCGGGTCGCGGGGCTCTATCAGCCCGCCCATCCCGCCGTGCTCAAGCTCATCCGCGAGGTGGTGCGAGCGGGCCGAAAGGCCGATATAGAAGTGTCGTGCTGTGGTGAGGCAGCCGCTCAGGCCGAATTTGCCCTGTTGTTCATCGGGCTCGGTCTTCGTACGCTGTCGGTCACGAGCGGGGCGATCCCCAACGTCAAGCGGCTCGTCCGAGCTGTCTCGACAACCCAAGCCGAGCGAGTGGCCCGAAAGGCCCTCACGTTCGATTCAGAGACCCAGGCGGAGACCTATCTCCGTGGCTGGATCAAAAAGCTGCTCCCGGACGCTTGGGGCGGCATCGACGACGACTAATCACGGACGCGCAGCCACCGCTGCGTGATCCCGAAAGACGAACCAGTGGCCGAGCGACCGTTCGCCCGGCCGAGACAGATACCGGCGTGGCCCACGCCCGCCAGCCAGACGATTCGGCATCCGGCATCTGCCGCGAGCCCCGAGTTGACCGCCCCACCGACCGAGCCGCGAGCCGACATCGGCACGCCGGCCACCGGCAACCGGGCCTTCGCTCGTGCAGGCCACTGCGAAAGATTCCGCTGCCAGTTTCGAGCCCGCCGCGCAGACGCTCCATTCACGGGCCGAGCGCGGAGTCGTTCCGCAGCTTGCTGCTGCACACCCGGGCTCCGAGCGCCTTGGCATCACGCGTGGCACGCCCCGTCTCCCGGCGGCCCCGGGCGGAGTGCGCAGCCAGCGCTGCCGACGCACCAATGAACGACAATCAGCCAGACAACCAGCCAGACAATCAGTCCGAAATCCCATCCGGAGACACGACCCCAAGCGAAGCTCCCGACACCCAGCCCGAAACAGTCGACGCCGTGACCGAAGCCAGCGAAGCAGCCACGGACTCGTCCGAACCTGCCAAGCCCGCTGCCAAGAAGTCTGCAAAGAAGACAACCAAGAAGAAGGCCAAGCGTCGCAAGAAGATCGTGCCCAAGAAGCTCGCGCCCTCAGCCGAAGCCACCGACGATTCGGACGGCGACGCGGCCGAGCCAGTCGAGCCAACCGAGCCCGACACAGCCAGTGAACAAGCGGAGGAGGCGAGCGATACCGAAGACGCAGCCGACGATGCCGAGCGATCCGCGAGCGAAGCCGAATCACCTGACGACGACAGCGACGAGGCTGCCGAAGCCAAGCCCACCAAGAAGGCCAAGAAGAAGACCAAGCGCAGCCGAAAGAAGTCGGCCGAGACCGACGCTGCCGACAGCGCCAGCGAGAAGTCGGCCGAGCCCGCCAAGGCCGGCAAGACGCGCATGGTCATCAACTACCTGCCCGGCGAAGAGTGCCGCATCGCAATCGTCGAGGACAACAAGCTCGAAGAGTTTCACGCCGAGCAGATGGACGCGATCAGCCGCGTGAACAACATCTACGTCGGCCGCGTGACCAACGTCGAGACCGGCATACAGGCCGCGTTCGTCGACTTCGGCCTGCCCGAGGCCGGCTTCCTGCACGTCTCCGATCTGCACCCCCGCTACTTCCCGGGAGCCGATGCCGACGAAGCCGAACGCGTCGGCAAGAAGACTCCTCGCCGCGAGCGTCCGCCCATTCAGCAAGCTCTGAAGCGAGGCCAAGAGGTCGTCGTGCAGGTGCTGAAGGAAGGCGTCGGCACCAAGGGCCCCACGCTCACCAGCTACCTCTCCATACCCGGCCGATTCCTCGTGATGATGCCGCAGATGGACAAGGTCGGCGTCAGCCGAAAGGTCGACGACGAAGACACCCGCAAGAAGATGCGGGCCATCCTCGATCAGCTCGATCTGCCCGAGGGCTTCGGCTTCATCCTCCGCACCGCCGGCTTCGATCGCACCAAGACCGAGCTCAAGCGCGACCTCGCGTACCTGCAACGGCTCTGGAAAGACATCGACCGCCGACTCAAGCGAGGCAAGAAGCCACGCCTGCTCTACTCCGAGTCCGACCTGCTTGTGCGTGCCCTCCGCGATCAAGTCTCAGCCGACATCGACGAAGTCGTCATCGATGACGAACGAGCGCTCGAACGCGCATCAACCTTCCTCAAGATCGTCGCGCCGCGCCGATCCACCAACCTCGTGCGCTACACCGGCGGCCGACCAATCTTCCATGCCTTCGGCCTCGAAGAACAGCTCGCGCTCATGCACGCCCGCGAAGTGCCGCTGCCTTCCGGCGGCAGGCTCGTCATCGACGAGACCGAGGCTGTCATCGCGATCGATGTGAACTCCGGCCGCATGCGCAGCACCGGCGACTCCGAGTCCAACGCTGTCAAGACCAACACCGAAGCGGTCGACGAGATCTGCCGGCAGATGCGCCTCCGCGATATCGGCGGCATCGTCATCAACGACCTCATCGACATGCGGCAATCCAAGAACCGCAAAGCGATCGAGAACCGCTTCAAGGAACGGCTCAAGCGCGACCGCGCCAAGTCAACCGTTGCGCCGATCAGCATGTTCGGCATCCTCGAGATGACACGCCAACGCATGCGCGGCAGCCTGCGAAGCCAGACCTTCGCCGAATGCCCCGCCTGCAGCGGTCGCGGCATGGTCAAGCGGCCGTCCGCTGTCGCTGCCGAAGCGCTGCGCGATCTCGCAGCTATCCTCGATAACGACCGCGTCAGCCGCGTCGAACTCGTTGTGAGCCCGCGCGTGGCCGGCGAACTGCTCAGCAAGAAGCGACGCAGCCTCAACCGCATCGAACACCGCACCGGCAAACACGCCGACGTGCGCGTGAGCGAGAACCTCGGCTTCGATCGAATCTCGGTCTATGCGTACGACGCGAACGGCGCCGACATCGATCTCGAACGGCTGCCCAAGCCCAAGAACCTCGAAAGCATAGACCGAGATTCGATCGAAGCCGAGGTTCTCGCTCACGCGCACGTCGGCGTGTTTGCCGGTGCGGTGTTCG
>JBCCQU010000289.1:0-3599 GCA_039208875.1 Planctomycetota bacterium | reverse complement strand
GCCACACCCTTCAAAACACACCTGCGCGCGCTCGGCATGGATCACTACCTACCCCTCGCGCCCGAGCTCTCACTAAAGCGGCTGCTCGTGGGCGGCCTGACGCGCGTCGTCGAGGTCAACCGCAACTTCCGCAATGAGGGCGTCGACAAAAGCCACAACCCCGAGTTCACGATGCTCGAGCTTTACCACGCCTTCGGCAACTACCACGTCGTGATGGAAGTGACCGAGTACGTCATCCGTGCCGCTGCCCGCACCGCGTGCGAAATGCGCACAACCGAGGACGGCATCGACGCCGACACGCTCACCATCCCGTTCGATGGCAACCCAGTGCACTACGCCGAAGCCTTTGACCGCGTGACGTATGCCGAGCTGTTTGAGCGCGCGCTCGGCTTCGCGACGACCGATACCGACAAGGTGATGGCCGCTGCGAAACAGCACAACATCAAAACCACGAACGACGCCGGCGAGCCGCTCGACCCGCTGCTGGTGGTCAACGAGCTGTTCGAGGATGTTGCTGAGAAGTCGCTCGACCCGGCCAAGCCGACGTGGATCATGGACTACCCGGCCGCGCTGTCGCCGCTCACGCGACCGAAGCTCGACGATTCGACCATCGCTGAGCGCGCCGACCTGTTCATCGGCGGCATGGAGATCGGGCCGCACTACACCGAGCTAAATGATCCCGACGTGCAGGAAGCCAAGTTCCGCGAACAGCTTGCCGGCATCGATTCAGAAGAGCAGACCTTCCGCACATTCGACGACGACTTCATCCGTGCGCTCAAGGTGGGCATGCCCCCGGCCGGCGGCATGGGTCTGGGCATCGACCGCCTCGTCATGCTGCTGGCCGATCAGCGATCGATCCGCGACGTGCTGCTGTTCCCTTTCATGCGGCCCGAGCAGGGCTGACTGTCAGTCGGCCAGTCAGTCTGCAGCGAACGCCGACCAATCGATCGATCGGCCACCCAGTGCCGACTCGATGATCTCGATGCGCTCAGCAACGGTCAGCTCGCGGTAGTCGCCGTCCGGCGCTTCGAGCGGTGCCGGCTCGCCGCGTGCAGCCAACGCCGCGATCACCGCCGCGCGCTGCTGCTCGTCCGGGATGATCTTCAGCGCCTCGATCGCCGCGGCTTGCATCGCTGCGTTGTCCGCCGTCCCGGCAGCCTTTGCCTCGTCGATAAACGTGCGCACGACCCGGGCCTCTCCATCATCGAGCGCAGCGGCTGCGAGCGCCTCGTCGGGATGCGTCACGACGGCCTCAGCCAAGCCTGTGTAGAAGAAACGCGACTCGTTCGAAGCGGCCTGCATCGCGAAGCTCATCATCGCGTTGAGCCCGCCGCCGGCAGCCTGAAGCCGTTGCAGCCGCGCCTGGTCGTATTCGTTCTTGACCTTCTGCACGAGCGCCCACGACTCCGGCGTGAGCACGTTTGAGGACAAGATCATCGGGGCGAGCGGCGGCAACGCCTGACCCGCTGCAAGCTCATCCTGAAACTCAGCCATCGCCTCTTGGTCAGTCAGATTGATCGACGAGAAATCGATCGCGAGCAGGCGGCCGATCGTCGGCAGGTCCTGCAAGATCGCCTCTTCCATCTCCACGCGGCGTGCGCGCAGCACGGTGGCGAGCGAGGCCATGTCGCTCACACCAAGCAACGGATTGTGCGCCATCGCGACGTACGTCACGGGCAGTGTGAAATCAGCGTTGGTGGGGATCGGTGCGTACTCGACATCCGGCGCCTCGACCCGCGTCTGCGGGCGGCGGTTCGCAGGCCGCGTTGCTGCCGGGCGCGTTTCACCCCGCGGCTGAATCTGACGCTCCGCGGGCGACTGGACCGGACGCGGGGTCGGCGGCTCGGCCCGCTCGGGACGCTCGGGCTTGGCACCCGGCGGCGGAGCGATCTGCGCCGATGCTGTGCCGACCGGCATGAGACCGGCCAGAGCGATCGCGACCGCGGCGATCGATGCCGCTGCGGGGCGGAGATTGCGTGTCTGTGCGATGCGCGTGTGCATAGCCGTCGCTCCTCGTGCTTGGTGCAGCCATCATCGGCCGCCGAGCGGCCCCGCTTGGGCCGGCGTCGCGGTTTCGAGACACGACGATACCCGCGCCCGAGCGACCGAGCCACAACCCACTCTTGCCGCTCGCCACCCGCCACCCGCCACCCGGTCTGGCCGTGGGTGTAATCTGCCGTTGTGACCATCACCGACCCCCTCGCCCTACAGATCGCGGACGCCTGCCTGCTGCGGGGCACCTTCACGCTCCGCTCGGGCCGCACCAGCTCGTACTACCTCGACAAGTACGCCTTCAGCACCCGGCCGCAGCTGCTCGATGCCGTCGGCGACCGCCTCGCCGAGACGCTCAGCAAAGTCGCGCCCGACGCCACTCGCCTGGCCGGGGCCGAGCTCGGCGGCATCCCGCTTGTCACGGTCGCGGGCCTGCGGACGTGCAAGCCGCTGGTCTTCGTCCGCAACGCCAAAAAGGACTACGGCACCGCCAAGCAGCTCGAGGGCACCATCGAAGCCGGCGATGTCATCCCGTTCCTCGAAGACGTGTGCACCAGCGGCGGCCAAGCCATCGAGGCATGCCACGCGCTGCGCGAGGCTGGCGCCACGGTTCCCGCGATCATCGCGGTCATCGATCGACAAGAGGGCGCGCGCGAAGCTATCGAGGCCGAGGGGCTCGCATTCCACGCACTGTTCACCAAGACCGACCTCGGCGTGGACGAGTAACGCTGCCGTCAACAGCCTGCAAAGAAGCTCGATACGAACGACGAGAAGTCATCGATGTCGAGCGAGTTATCACGATTGACATCGGCGACAAGATCGCTCGCAAAGAACGCATTCACGAAGGCTGAAAAATCATCGATATCGAGCACGCCGTCGCGGTTGATGTCGGGCGCGCACGGCTGACGCTCGACCGCGCCGATATCAATGAACGATGCATTGCTCGCGTTCGGTGCAGCGGGATCATCAACGCTGCGCGGCAAGCCCGCAGCATCGCGCGACATGCTCGAGATGCTTCCGAGCGCATCGGCGAGCGGTGGCGACGCGGATGCATCGACCGCGGGCGAACCCGGAAGGGGCGTGAAGTCGCCCGCAGCCGCGTCGACAAACATCGGATCAACGTCGATGTTGGCCGGCAGACCTGCTGCCGCGATGAAGCCGCCCTCGACGATGCTGCCCGCAACATCGAGCACGCCCGGCCCGCCGACTTCGCCGACGCCGCCGTGCTGCAGAATGCTGTCGCGCACGCGGACGATGCCGACGCATCGACCGTCGCGAAGCTCGACGCGAGCGGAGCCGAGTTTGCGACCGCTGTGCAATTGACCGCGACGATGCGCGCGGGCGTGACCGTGACCGGCCCCGCTTCGACAGCGCCCGCGCCGCCGATGACCGCACCATTACCAACCAGCACGCACGACAGCAGTGTGATGTTGGTCTGATTGCCGAACACGTTGACCGCCCCGCCGCTCATGGCCGAGCTGTTCTCAAAGAATCGGCAACCTTCAGCGAGCAACGTCGCGCCAAAGGCATCGATCGCGCCGCCGCCGTCGATCGCAGTGTTGTTGGTGAATGTGCTGTCGCGGACTTCGGTCGTCAGCGTTGCGCCG